>CALDHF010000048.1 GCA_937941595.1 uncultured Acaryochloris sp.
GTCTCAGCCATTTCTCAAAAGCAAACAACCACAAGCGCCACTGTTGCTGAAGGAGGCATGGCTCGGACGCTTGGATTCTTGAACCATAACTATCAAATGCTTTTGAGGTTGGAGTATGACCCCAACAGTCTCTTAGGGGCAGATAGTCCAGATGAATGGTCATCTCTTCCTAAGCCACCTCCCTGTTTCACAGGCGTGAATGACATCCTGACAGGCAAGATCCCGACCACTGCATCTGCCAACACCTATACCGTTGAAGCTTATCGATACAGTGATCCAGATGGACTATCGAATTCCGGTGATGAAACTGGCACGTTAATTGTTAAGGGCCATCCCCCTAACTCGTCTGCAGTATCGAGGATTCAGCAGACAATGAATATCTCTCAATCTACTTCTCCAGTCAGCTTCCCAGGTTTGATGGCTCAAAATATCACATTGGGAAATAATGATGTCTTAGGTGCAATTTCAGGGAATGTAGTGTGCACGGATACGATTAATTGTGCAGTGCCTGTCAGTGAATGTGTCAGTGGTCAACCTACAGATAATGGCCTGCGTGATGCCATTGACGCCTTCAATAATGGTGTAGTGCAGGGGCAGATATACATCCGTGATGTGACATGGCCTCCTGTGCCCGCCATTCCTTCCGATGCAATTAGTGTATCGATTAGTGGTGCAGCTAGCTTTCCTAGAACAGGGGACACATTAGGTGCTGATGGTGCTTACCATTATCAAGTCAGTGATATTACTCTGAGTGGCAGTGATCAAGTAACGGTTGATACCACCTCGGCACCCATCTATTTTTATGTCATAGGTGATATTGATATGAGCGGCCAGGCCACTGTCGCCCATATCTGTTCGGGCACTGACGATAATTGTGGCACTTATGGCAGTGGCTTAGGTAGCCCAGAGCGTTTTCGTATTTATGGCAATGTCGATGATGGGGATAGCTTCTCCGATCAGGACTTCACGTTCAATGGGGGGACCACAGCCACCAACGTCTTTATTCATGCCCCAGATGCCCGCATGGGAATAAACGGCGGTAGCAGCAATCCCGATATACAAGGGGCCATCTGGGTCAGAGAGTGGGATGGCTCAAGTTCCAATACTGCTGAAGTCACTGTCCCCAATGCCATGCAGCAACTACTCATTGATTCCGGAGTGGAGGTTACCTCAGCGTCCCATAAAACCTCTGCAGCAACCAGTTGGCAACGCTTAGAAGCTACCCCATAGTAAGCAAACCTATCTGTCTATTAATAGAATTTTCATCACCGAGCCGCAAAGCCATGAAGACTCCTGTAATTGTTAGAGCACTCAAAAAATCCCGTACTCAAGGATTTACCTTAGTTGAAGTTGCCGTCTCTATGCTTGTTTTCGCAATATTTATTGGGACAGCAATGCAGGGTTTGGTCCTCTCAACAACTTTCAAGGTGAGCGCCAAACAGTTAACTGAAGCCAATAACTGGATTCAACAGGACTTAGAAGATGTCAAAGCCTTGGCCAGTGATGTTAATCAAGTACCTCACACATCAGCACTGCTCTATGCCGATGCCCTTGTGGGAGATACAACAGTCAAAGTGACGCAGTTAGCTGGCTTTAGGTTGGGGGATTCTATCATTATCGGTACAGAGTCTAACAATAATGAAATAACGGCTCTGCAAACTCTGACAGACCCCGCCACTAATACTGATTATTTGGAAGTCACTTTGCGAGATCCACTGACATCGGCTCAAACTGCTGATGCCACAGCTTTTGTATTAGCTAGATGTCGCTCAGATATGGATACAGGAGGTTTTGCGGCCTATCTCGAAGACACCCTTCCTACAGTCACATCAGAAACGGATAACAGCAGTACACCAACAACGGGTCGCAAAACCATTCTCGGCCAGGAATTCGTTTTGCAAAGGACAACATCCGTGCGACCAGCCAAGCCCTATCAAATCTTAGAAGTCACATACAAAGTCACCGATGAAAACCAGAAACCATTAGCTCAAGTCAGTTCTGAGGTCGTGCCCAATGCGTTCTTTGCCTGTCCATAGTGAACAAGGGTTTACTCAGCTTGAAATCATTATTGTCTTGGTAGTGATGAGTATCTTAGGGGCTATCGCAGCACCCAGCCTTCTAAATTGGGTGAATTCCCGGAAGCTAAAAGTTGGCCTAGCTGAGCTGGAAGGGACCCTAATTGAAGGCCAGAACCAAGCTATCCGCCTGAGTAAGACTTGCACCATTAATCTGCCTATGGGAAGCAATGCTGTGCTGAGCAGCTCACCTACAGAGTGCCTGCGCAATGGCAATCGAATGCTAGAAGGTCTCCAACTCAGACATTCGCTGGCTACCCCTTCCCTCAGCTTTGACTTCAAGGGGCGAGTACCGCCTGCTTTGACCTCAGAACAAACTGTAGTTCTGTCACTCGCGAATGAGATAAATACTCCCTCAAAGTGTCTGGTAATTGCTCCTGGAATTGGATTGATCCGAGTTGGAGAATATAGAGGTTCACCCACTACAACATTGGCCAGCAGCTGCAAAACCACAACATTATGATTGCCAACACTTCTGAAGTTGTGAATACCCTTATCCGACATCTTTCCCAAGCTAAGAGAATTAATCAGGCTTCTAGTACGTCAGAGAAAGCCAGTAATCAAGGGTTTACTTTGGTTGAATTGCTTGTCGGCATGGTGGTAACCAGCATCTTCCTAATTTTTGCAGGGTCAGGGCTAATTTCAATTTTACAAAGCCATCGTCAATCAGAAGCTGAGGTGGATCAGCATACTCAATTGACCCGTGCTGTGAACTTTATCGCTGACGATATCAGAGAGGCTAAGGTGGCATCCACTGCTGCCCCAACCGGTTGGACTGTACCCGCTAACTATAGTGCTATCCTCTACCTTACAAAACCCGATGATTCAACGGTTGCCTATTACACTTTCAACACTTCTGCTGGGTCTAGTTGGCAGGGGCCGCAAGTGGTTTATCGGGCAACAGCCTCTAACACAGCAGGAAATCCATTGGTAGATCGAGTGTCCAATACTACAGGATGTTCTGGTCCAGGGGCATCAGGGTTTGAAGTATCGCCTTCTCCCCTGACGCCAAGCGATCGATCGGTGAGATTATGCCTTGTAGGCGATTTACCAAATGGGACAACTGAACTTGTGCAATACACAGTGACTCTTAGAAGTAATGATGTGCTATCCACTCCATAAATAGAGTGAGGAGAAATATAGAATAAGTCTTGGTCAAAGACGAAAAATACCTGATTGGCAGCTCCAATCAACCAAAAAAACATTTTTCAAGGTATGGATATCTGATTTATCTCTTTCTCACAATCGAATATCTACGGTAGATTCTGCCCCACTCATCTGTGCAAGGGCCGCAGATTTCATGTCATGGTGAATACGGCAACCGGTTGCAAATCAATTAACAAAAAAAGCTATGACCTCTGACTCCAAAAAACGTGTTGTCGTCGTGGGTGCTGGCTGGGCTGGCCTCGGTGCCACCTATCATCTCGTTTCCCAAGGGTATGATGTCACTCTCTTGGAAGCAGGCTCCTATCCTGGCGGCCTCGTGGCAGGCTGGAAAACAGCTGGAGGTAGGCCTGTAGAAGCTGGGATTCACGGATTTTGGTATCCCTATAAAAATATTTTTGGTCTGGTCGATGAGTTAGGACTCGATCCATTTACGAGCTGGACAAAATCTTCTCAATATTCTCCTGCCGGACTGGAAGCGGTGTCCCCTATTTTCCAGAATGAACAGCGCTTACCCATGCCTTTGGGCACCTTTGCTTACCCCCAGTTCCCCCGCTTACCGCTGGTTGATCGGCTGTCCGCGTTTACGATGATGTATCCGATCATCGATTTTGATAATTCTGACGATGCATGGCGACGCTACGATTCGGTGACCGCCCGAGAAATGTTCAAGAGTTATGGTGTTTCGGCACGGCTTTATCGAGACGCCTTTGAACCCATGCTGTTGGTGGGATTATTTGCCCCTGGTGAGCAGTGCTCTGCCGCTGCCGCATTGGGAATGCTCTACTATTTCATCCTGGCCCATCAGGCTGATTTTGATGTGGTTTGGTGTCGGGGCACGGTGGGGGAAAAGATTTTTAAACCGTGGTGCGATCGCATCACCAATGCAGGGGGCAAAATCCTCACCCAGCGTCGTGTTACGGATGTGCGACTCAATGATCAAGGCCAAGCGGATGCCGTGATTTGTGGAGATGAAATATTTGAAG
>CALDHF010000049.1 GCA_937941595.1 uncultured Acaryochloris sp.
CTACATAAAGGGGAAGTTCCTCTCCCCAGCCAAAGTAGTAGTTGGCTAGCACCAAATGCCCAGAACTAGAGACAGGTAAGAACTCTGTCAGTCCTTGAACAATACCCAGAATAATTGCTTGTAGTAAGGTCATCGTCACTGCCCAAAGCTAAGAAGAAAAGTAAGATATCGCTACCAGTTGGTTTTACGCCCTTGGCGAATTTACCATTAAAATCTAGCTATGGGATACCCCAAACTGCATAGAGATGGGGGACCTGATCCTGCCCGCGTTTCCAATCTGCGAGGCTCCCTTTTCTAAGGGCTATATTTCAAACCAATGCTCTACTATCCTCTTTAGTATCAACTGGATGCCCAACAGCAGTATCTGATTTAGGTCACAGATGATTTGGGGTCTGATGTCAAAGATACGGTACTACTTGACACAACGGGTTGCATCTTAGTCTTTAAGCACCTTTCCTCGCTATATGAATACACCATGGCCAATAGACTAACGATTACTGAGGCACCACTAAAACTCTATGATTTTGACCGACTCACAACTTGGATACATAATCCTTTGTCTTCAACAGTAAATTGTGTGGAAATGCTTGATGCATGGAACCTATTTTCCGATATATGGCAGGCAGTCAAGCGCGATTGTAGCCATTTCCAAGCCATCGAAGAATCGAATCTTTCAATCTACAACAAGCTGTTCTATAGCAATAATCTCCCAGGAATTGTTCCTGATGACGAACACTATATCCCTGAATGGAATCAGGATGAAATCGCTAGACTCCGTGGTGTTCTAGCCGCAGGCTTGGAGATGCTCCGCAAAAATTCACGCTAGAACTTGGGAGACTCTTTATGCCACTCCGTAGATTGCTCATAGGCATAGGCAGCTTGCAGAACCTGATCTTCCCGCAAAACATTCCCAATCATTTGTAACCCAATAGGTAGACCGTGGTCATCAAATCCACAGGGCAGACTAAGACCGGGCAAGCCTGCCAGATTGACTGGAATCGTCATCAGGTCAGAGAGATACATGCTCAACGGATCCGCCGTTTTCTCTCCCGCCTTAAACGCCGTCGTGGGTGTTGTTGGACAAACTAAAACATCCACACTTTCAAAGGCCTTCTCAAAGTCTTGCTTGATCAGGGTGCGAACCTTCTGCGCCTTCAGGTAGTAAGCATCGTAGTATCCCGCAGATAGAGCATAGGTACCAATCATGATCCGGCGTTTGACCTCGGCTCCAAACCCTTCAGCCCGCGTATTTGTATACATGGACATCAGGTCCTCTGGGTCTTCGGTGCGATAGCCGTATTTAACACCGTCGTATCGAGCTAAGTTAGCAGAGGCCTCCGAAGGCGCAATCACATAGTAAGTAGGCAACCCATAGCGGAACCGAGGGCAAGAAATCTCTTGAACCTCAGCACCAAGGGCGGCTAACTGGTCTACTGCCTTACGTACGGCTTTTTCTACGACCGAATCTAACCCTTCGCCAAAGGTTTCGGTAATCACACCTACCTTTTTCCCTTTCAAGTCGGGAATCAGAGACTTGGAATAGTCAGGAATTTCTACTTTTAAACTGGTGGAATCTTGGGGGTCATAACCAGCAATTTCTTGGAGGAGAATGGCCATATCTTCGACGGTGCGACCAAAGGGGCCAATTTGATCTAAAGATGAGGCATAGGCCACCAGACCAAAACGAGACACCAGTCCATAGGTGGGCTTCAGGCCGACCACGCCACACAGCGCTGCTGGCTGCCGAATGGAACCACCGGTATCAGACCCGATAGAGACGACACATTCCGAAGCCGCAACTGCTGCTGCCGAGCCACCAGATGATCCACCGGGCACTCGCGTTACATCCCAAGGATTCCCGGTGACTTGGTAGGCAGAGTTTTCTGTAGAGCTGCCCATGGCAAACTCATCTAGGTTAGTCTTACCCACCATCACCGCACCCGCAGCCGCTAACTTTTGGGTTACTGTAGACTCGTAAGGGGGAATAAAATTTTGAAGAATTTTCGACCCACAGGTCGTAGCAATTCCCTTGGTACACATATTATCCTTGATACCAATGGGAATCCCTGCTAATAAACCAATCTCTTCCCCCGCAGCTAACTTTGCATCAACCCGTTTCGCTTGGGCGAGTGCTTGATCAGCAGTAATGGCTAAAAAGCTATGGAGTTTGGGTTCTAATTGATGAATGGTTTCCAGGGCTGCTTCGGTGATTTCTTGGGCTGATCGAGCTTTAGTGATCAACGATTGATGCAACGCTTGGATGGATGCCATGCAGCAAATCCTTATTTTTTGAAATGTGCCAGTCCTCAGTATACGGTGACCTATGTCTCACCCGCTTTATATCGCCTTTATTTGGCATCAACATCAGCCTCTATACAAAAGCCGAGTCACCGGCCAATACCGACTCCCTTGGGTTCGACTCCATGGCACCAAAGATTATCTAGACTTGGTCCTCTTGCTCAGTCGATATCCTAAATTGCACCAAACCGTTAACTTAGTGCCTTCTTTGCTGTTGCAAATTGAAGACTATGTCGCGGGGACAGCGATTGATCCCTATCTAGAAGTGGCGACCTTACCCACCCATCAATTAACGGCAGAGCAGCATCGCTTTATTGCCCAACATTTCTTTGATGCCCATCATCAAACCCTGATTGATCCCCATCCTCGCTACTCAGAACTCTATTCTCAAAAACAGGACAAAGGCGAAGCTTGGTGCCTAGAGAACTGGACAGAGAAAGACTACGGTGATTTACTGGCTTGGCATAACCTGGCCTGGATCGATCCCTTGTTTTGGGATGATCCTGATATTGCCCGTTGGCTAGAGCAGGACCGTAACTTTACTCTCCAAGATCGACAGGACATTATTGAAAAGCAACGTCAAATCCTCAGCCGAATTTTACCCCAACATCGACAGATGCAAGATGCGGGTCAACTGGAGGTGATGACCACCCCCTATACCCATCCCATTTTGCCCCTATTGGCTGATACCCATGCAGGTCGGGTCGCTGTGCCCCATATGGACTTACCCAAAGCCCAGTTCCAATGGCCAGAAGATATCCCCCGCCATCTGCAAAAAGGGTGGGATATGTATACGGAACGGTTTGGGCGCACACCTCGGGGTCTGTGGCCTTCTGAGCAGTCTGTCAGCCCCAGCATTTTGCCCCATGTTGCCAAGCAAGGGTTTGAGTGGCTCTGTTCCGATGAAGCTGTTTTAGGTTGGACAACCCATCACTTTTTCCATCGAGATGAGGGCGGCAATGTTTATGAACCTGAAATTCTGTATCAGCCGTATCGCTTAAGTACCTACGAGGGGGATCTCTCGATTGTTTTCAGAGATCACCGTCTGTCAGACCTTGTAGGCTTTACCTACAGTGCTATGCAGCCGCAAGAGGCAGCCTCAGATTTGGTGGGGCATCTGCATGCGATCGCAAACACTCTCAAAGATCGCCAACCGGAAGAAGAAACTGCTCTGGCCAAGCCTTGGCTAGTCACTATTGCCCTAGATGGCGAAAATTGCTGGGAGTTTTACGAACGGGATGGCATTCCCTTTCTAGAAAGCCTCTACCAGCAACTCAGCGACGTCGACGATCTCAAACTCGTCACGGTCTCAGAATATCTAAAACAATTCCCACCTCAAGAATCCTTACCCACCACTAAACTGCATAGCGGCTCCTGGGTAGATGGCAGCTTCACCACCTGGATTGGCGATAAGGTCAAAAACCGAGCCTGGGACTTACTCACTGCCGCCAGACAAACCCTAGCTAACCACCCAGAAGCCACCGAAACAGCGAACCCCGATGCCTGGGAAGCTTTGTACGCTGCCGAAGGATCAGACTGGTTTTGGTGGTTTGGAGAAGGTCATTCATCCAATCAAGATGAGATCTTCGATCAACTCTTCCGGGAGCATTTAATTGCCCTCTATCAGGCTCTAGACGAAACGGTTCCCGAGGCGCTCCATTACCCTCTTGAAGCACACGAAGGTTCCACCGACCATCGTCCCCACAGTTTTATTCATCCCGTGATTAATGGCGTCGTTGATGAACAAGACTGGGATCATGCAGGCCGAATTACTATTGCGGGTTCTAGAGGTACCATGCATCGGAGCAGTACCGTTCAGCGTCTCTGGTATGGCCTAGACCATCTAAATTTTTATCTCAGGTTCGATTTTCAAGTTGGCAAACAACCGGGGATTGACTCACCACCAGAACTCCACCTTCTGTGGTACTACCCAGGGCAAACTATGAACAATAGTCCCATCCCTCTAGGACAAGTGCCCGATCAAGGTCCTCTGAACTATCGATACCATCATCATTTAGGGATTAATCTCACCAATCATGACATCTGGCTAGAAGAAGCTGCTGATCATGAGCAATGGCATGGACGAGCCCACAATGTGCAGATAGGTTTAGACCAATGCTTAGAAATCGCAGTGCCCTGGGGTGATTTGCACCTGGAACCCGACTGGCCATTAGAACTCATTGTCGTTCTATCAAAGCACGGTGAATTTATAGAACATCTACCAGAAAATAAGCTAGTTCCCTTACAAGTGCCCTAGCATATGCCAATTGGCCCTAATACTCTAAAAGAAGAAGGTCCTAGAGCCATCAATGCAGCTCTAGGACCTTCTTAGATATTTAAGTGACGGAATCTTATCCCTGTTTCTGAATCTTTCTCAGAGCAACAATAGATTTAAGCCTCCTTAAGGAAACCACTATAAGCTTCCATACCATGCTCACTGATATCCAAGCCCTTAATCTCTTCTTCCTCAGGAACTCGTAAACCAGCTATCGCCTTGATCACTGTCCAGGCAATTGCTGTCAT
>CALDHF010000050.1 GCA_937941595.1 uncultured Acaryochloris sp.
CACCCATCAAGAGTTAGCAGAAACAGCCAACATTGCTCGGGTGACTGCGACTCGACTCATTAATGACATGGAGCAGCAAGGCATTCTGCAATGGTCACGCAAACGACAGTTTGTATTACTGCCGACGCCCTAATGGTCTAAGTCAATCATCAATATCCAGACCGTTGAGCCTCAAAATGTTAACCTTTGTAAAGGATTTTCATTGTCTTACAGGTTAATTCACGATGGCCCGGTCTTCCCCTTTGCAAAGAGCATCTGTAGATAAAGGCTCTGATCATACTCAACCTTTTATCCAATTGGATAGGCTCAGTAAATCCTTCCAAGAAGGAATGGTGGAACGGCAAGTTCTACGGGAGATTTCTGCGACCTTTACCGCTGGGGAATTTGTGGTGCTCCTGGGCCAGAGTGGGAGTGGCAAAAGTACCCTGCTGAACTTGATCAGTGGCATTGAACAACCCACGACGGGACAGGTCAGCATCAATACAGTGGGTTTGTCAGCCTTGAATGAAAGAGATCGCACTTTGTTTCGTCGCGATCATATTGGTTTTATCTTTCAATTTTTCAATCTCATCCCCACCCTGACCGTGTTGGAGAATATCACACTACCCCAGGAACTGGCAGGTGTATCGCAGATAGAGGTATCGAAAAAAGCGATCGCACTTTTGAAACGGGTGGGTCTAGAAGATAGAGAAGATACCTTTCCCGACAAGCTTTCCGGCGGGCAACAACAGCGAGTTGCGATTGCCAGAGCCTTAGTCCACGATCCCATGCTGGTCTTAGCCGATGAACCTACAGGCAACTTGGATAAAGAAACCGGGAAAGTCGTCCTTGATCTACTGCTTGAGCTAACGCGCTCAGCCCAAAAAACTTTAATTATGGCCACCCACAATCCAGACATTGCCCGGTGTGCAGATCGCGTCTTGCGAATGCAAGATGGCCAACTGGTGGAAGAAACCCGATCGGGGCAGCCGTCATGACGGTAGCCCCAGCCCCCCGCAGCTCTAACCGTCCCCTGTGGCGGATGGCATGGCGGCGATTTCGCCAGCGCTCGTTGCAGTATGTGCTGTGCCTTCTAGGGGTAGCTTTGGGGGTTGCCATGATGGTCTCCATTGATTTGGCGAATGGCTCAGCCCAAACTGCCTTTGAGTTGTCTACGGACGCTATCGCCGGGCGGGCCACCCATCAAATTGAAGCCCTGGCTCCTGAGGGTATAGACGAATCGATCTATGGGCAAATTCGGCAGCAGGTCGGCTTGATACCGACAGCACCGATTGTAGATGGGTATGTCTTAGCCCCAGAATTGGGCAACCAACCCATGCGCTTAGTGGGGGTGGATTTATTTGCTGAACCTCCGTTTCGGAATTATTTTGCCCCCCAGAACCAGACGGTGGGACTAGCAGGACTGCAAACCTTTCTGACAGAACCCAATGCAGTCGTGCTGCCCACAGATGTAGCTCAGCGGTATCAGGTGGCATTGGGAGATACACTCACCCTCGATCTATCTGGACGACAGGTTCCTGTGACTCTGGTGGGGACGGTGCAACCAGAGAGTACAACGACTCGGCGAGCCTTAAGTAGCCTGATCTTTGCGGATATCGCCACCGCCCAAGACATTTTGCAAATGCCGGGGCATCTGAGCCATATTGACCTGATTGCTGAATCTGAGGCGGATCTGGGTGTTGTCGAAGCTCTCCTGCCAGAAGGGGTAAGGCTAGAGACTGCGGCTGCCCAGAAAAATGCAGTGCGGCAGATGACCGCAGCCTTTCGCCTCAATCTCACAGCCCTCAGTCTCTTGGCGCTAGTGGTGGGCATGTTTTTGATCTATAACACGGTCACCTTTAGTGTGGTGCAGCGTCGCCCTCTTTTTGGGGTACTCCGCTGTTTAGGAACAACGCCAAGTCAACTATTCACCCTAATCATGGGAGAGACCGCGATTCTGGGTCTCCTAGGCTCTATCGCCGGTCTGGGCCTGGGGATTGTCCTGGCCCGCAGTATTGTTGGCCTGATTACCCAAACGATTAATGACTTCTACTTTGTCGTCAGTGTGCAGCAGGTTGCCATTCCTCCACTACTGTTGGTGAAAGGTTTATTGATTGGTGTAGTCTCTGCCCTATTGGCAGCCTTGGTGCCCGCTATAGAAGCCATGCGCACCAGTCCCCAAAACATTTTGCAGCGGTCTTCTCTAGAAAATAAAGTGCAGCAACTTCTGCCTTGGTTATTCCTCAGCTGGGTCATCATCACCCTAGTGGGGATTGCTCTTCTGAGGGTGCAGGCGGGCTTGATTGTTGCCTTCTCAGGCTTGTTTGCCATTGTGCTGGGGTCGGCATTGCTGACGCCTCCGGTGACGACAGTCCTGATGAAAATGGTGCAGCCCATCACCCGTCCGTTGGGAGTTTTAGGACGATTGGCCCCTCGAGATATTGTGCGGTCGTTGAGTCGTACTTCCGTTGCGATCGCAGCTCTGATGGTCGCGGTATCGGTGATTGTCGGCGTTTCGATCATGGTGGGTTCTTTTCGCGTCACCGTCATTCAGTGGTTAGATCAAACCCTACAAGCAGATATCTATGTGTCGCCCCCCAGCACCACCGCTAATCGGGTGCTCGGTCAGCTTGATCCCACCGTGGTTGGCGAATTAAAACGGTGGTCCGGGCTTGAAGATGTCGTCACCTACAACGATACAGAAGCAACCGTTACGGCCTTTACCTATGGCGAAGACACCTTAGAGATAGAGCAGCCCATCAAACTCATTTCAGCTGAAGGTGATGTTTCCCACGGTCAGCGGCCCTATGCTTGGCGACAGAACGCCGTTGATCCTTGGCCCGCTTTAAATCGAGGCGAAGGCGTTATTATTTCGGAAGCTTTGATTTTGAAGGCTAACTTAACCGACCCACCGACAGCCATCACCATAGAGAGTCCCCAGGGTCTCCAGGTCTTCCCGGTGCTTGCGGTGTTCTACGATTATTCTTCTGATCAAGGGGTCGTTATTCTGGATAATGATCCGTTCATCCAGCTGTGGGGCGATCAGGGGGTGGCCTCCATGGGCTTGTTTACCTCGCCGAACAAAGATGTTGATGGCGTTGTTGATGATTTACGGGATCGCTTCCAGGGGCGCACGGACGTAGTGGTCCAGTCCACCCGCAGTCTTCGGGATGGATCTCTAGAGATTTTTGATCGCACGTTTGCCATTACCCAAGCCCTGCGATTCTTGGCCGTGATCGTCGCCTTTATTGGTGTGCTCAGTGCCTTGATGAGCCTGCAACTAGAGCGTACCCGTGAAATTGGTATTCTGCGCGCCACGGGTATGACCCCCCAGCAACTGTGGTGGATGACCTTACTAGAGACGGGATTGATGGGTACGGTGGCGGGCTTCCTAGCCATGCCTCTAGGGTATGTCCTGGCCTGGATTCTAATCTATGTCATCAATGTTCGCTCCTTTGGCTGGACTCTACAAATGCAGCTGAATCCTAGCTACTTTTGGCAAGCGTGGCTGGTGGCCATTGCCGCAGCGTTACTTGCAGGCATTTACCCTGCTTGGCGTCTGAGCCGAATCACTGTAGCAACTGCAATTCGAGAGGAATAATCATGAAGCGATGGCTGGGATGGCTAGTCGGAATTATGCTCGGGCTGGGATTGATGGGGAGTCCTGCTTGGGCGGCTGAACAAGGAACGGTAGAGTGGTTAATGCCCACCGATAGTCCTGAGTTTCAAAAGGTCACTGCGCCTAAAAAATTTACTTTTCCTCAGGATTTTGGTTCTCATGAAGACTACCAAACTGAGTGGTGGTACTACACCGGCAATCTAGAAACGGAGTCGGGCCGTCCCTTTGGGTATGAGCTAACGCTCTTTCGGCGAGGACTGACCCCCGGACTCCCGGATCAGACATCATCTGCATGGCGTAGTAACCAGGTGTATTTCTCCCATTTCACCCTTAGCGATATTCAAAATCAAGATTTCTATCCCGTTGAACGTTTTAATCGAGGGGCAGCAGACTTAGCGGGAGCCCAAGTCAGTCCTTACCGGCTTTGGCTAGATGATTGGTCAATCGAGGAAAATCAGCCAGGACAGATCCAACTCCACGCTCAAGGACCTGAAACAGAGGTAAATTTACAGTTATCTCTGACCAAACCGATTCTCCAAGGTGATAGGGGCTATAGCGTCAAAGGCCCTGAGACAGGCAACGCCTCCTATTATTACTCCATCGTCCAGCAGCCTACCCAGGGAACCGTGAGGGTCCAGGAAGAAACCTATGTAGTTGATGGGAAGAGCTGGACAGATCATGAATTTTCCACCAGTGCCCTCAGCCAGGGAACCCAAGGATGGGACTGGTTCTCTCTACAACTGGAGGATGGAGCAGCCTTGATGCTTTATGGTCTCCGCCTCCAAGATGGCTCTACAACTGCTGAGTCAAATGGAACCTATGTCACCCCAGAGGGTAAGGTGTTGCATCTAAATCGAGAGGAGTATCAGATTAAGGTTTTGGAGCGGTGGACGAGTCCTCAATCTCGAACCCAGTATCCGGCAAAATGGGCTATTTCAGTTCCCAGTCTTGATTTAGAAATGCAGGTCTTACCCATGATCAATAATCAAGAGTTACTTCTCTCTACGACGTATTGGGAAGGTGCGATCGAGATTGCCGGGGTACAATCGCAACAAAAGATCCACGGCAAGGGGTATGTCGAACTCACGGGGTATGACCGTGACCTCAACTTATAAGTGTTGAACCTCTAGAAAAATGAGGTTCAATCCAACTCAATATCCCTGGCGCTACTTCCCTAAAATCAAGGGTGGTTCCTGAACATCAATGACATGAGCTAACCAGGGGTGAGATTGAAGTAGACGTTAGCCATACCGCTGGGATAAAGCGGCTTGGGCTTCCTCTCGATCGTCAAAGTGAATTTTTTTGGTGCCTAGAATTTGGTAATCTTCATGGCCTTTGCCAGCGATAAGGATAGTATCACCCGGTTTTGCTTGTGCGATCGCAGTCTGTATCGCCACCCGCCGATCCGCCTCCACCACCGAATTCACTCCAGCAGGAATCCCAGCCAC
>CALDHF010000051.1 GCA_937941595.1 uncultured Acaryochloris sp.
ATGATCACCTCATACTTTTTTAGGTAGCAATCTAGATCGGCAAGATGTAGTAACTGCTGAGAACTGAGTAACGATCTCTCTGATAAAAACACCTGTATTTGATCTCGATGGGTCAAAATATTGAGAATTTCCCCAGATGTAAACCCAGAATTACCCCGATCTAAGACTTGCAGAGTCGCGTGATACTGATCGAGCAGTTGTGTGAATGCGGGTGATTGGGTAGATGCTTCCAGGGACAAGGGCTTGGTATACATTTTTATTCCCCACGTGATAAAAATAGCCAAAATCAAACAGCTATAAAGTTATCAGGGAATAAACTAGAGATTACGCCATCCAGGAAGCAGTAGCATTCTTATAGCTGAATAACCGTGGGTTTGTGGCTCTTGACTGCAGTTCTCACCGAATGTTTGAGCAGCAACGATCAGGACCATTTAACTAATAATCGGGCTGCCATGATGATGGACTAAATACCAGTCCTGGCCCATCCGTTCAAAAATGTTGGTAGCCATTGATTCGGCCTGTTGTTTGCGGCGCTGGGCAACCTGCAATACTTTTTCAATGAGCACCACGTAGGCTAGACCGCCACTGATGTTGATCGTAATGATTTTGGTATCAATTTCTAGATAGGCCGTATTCCGAAAAATCTTTTGCCATGAGGATTCTATAGCCTCCCAGCCTTTGAGTTCACCGCGCCCTGGATGGATACAAACACTGGCAACGCCGTGGGACCAGATTTTCTGCATTGCTTCTAGATCTTTTTTTTCAAAGGCCCGATAAAAGGCGGCGTTGACATCAAGAATGGATTGCTCATCTGGCATGGGGAGAGATGTCCTATGCTGTGAAACAAAAAGGGCTTACTTTTCTTCTTTCTTTGTAGACCCTTCTCTTCTGATTCAATGCTCAAGTTAACAACTTGTTATCTGAGAGAGGCATTGCCCATCTATTGCACGCTCGAGTATTTAATTATGATCAAACCCAAATTTATGGCGGTACTAGCGGGTGCGATCGCATTCAGCTTCATTGCTACTCCCCGTCTTGGTGCTCAAACGGGGTCGTCTGGGCCAACGAATACGATCCCGCCCGCTCCCGTGAATCCGCTTTCGAACTTAAATCTGAGTCCCCCTCAAGAAGCTCAAATTAAGCAAATTGAAGCGTTAATCCAGGCGCAAATTCAAGGAGTACTCACTCCTGAACAGCGAACAAAATTACAGACCCTGCAAACGTCTGGTACGGGTAAAGGATCCGCTCTAGCTCAGTTAAATCTCTCATCCAAGCAAATCTCTCAGCTCAAAGAAATCGAAGCCCTGGCTCAGCAGCGCCTTTTTTCTATCCTCAATGCTGAGCAGCAAAAACGACTTCAGACGGGACAACTCTCTACACCGTCTGCCCCACCGACAGCCACAAGCCCCATCCCTTCCACAACACCAGCAGTAGCCCCTCCAGCTACTACTAATCCAGCTACTACTTCTCCAACGAGCCCTTCCTCTCCCCCATCATCAGCAGTGGCCCCCGCAGCCCCTACTAATCCTGCCCCTGCCACTCCTACAGCGGAGTCACCAGCGCTGCCTCCTGCCCTAGCAGCATTGAACCTCACCACCGACCAACAAGCCCAGGTTCAGCAAGTCCAAGCCTTGGCCCAGGCTCAGGTGCAAACCATTCTCGACCCCCAACAGTGGCAACAATTACAGTCTCTGCAATCTAGTGGGGCTGATAAAAAGGCGGCATTGGGACAGCTCAACCTCTCTGGAAAACAGAAATCTCAGTTACAAGAGGTGGAAATTCTCGTTCAACAACGAGTGCTATCAATTTTGACAGATGAGCAGAAAAAGACCTTACAAAAGCGATCTTAGGAATAAATAGGTGGTGGTATTACCAAGATAAGATCTGGGTACTAAAATGCTCTGATTTCCTGCAAAGACTATGCGGCCTGTCCCTAGATCTGATGGAGGACTATAGATCTGGATAGATCAAATCACCTGTATCTACAGTTTTAATTCGTAGACTGGAGGCGTTGTTGTATGGAGAGTCCCGTTATTTCTAGAGCGGCTATCGAAGCTGCACCTTGTAGGGTTTGTCGATGTTGGAGAACGTCTTCTAATGCGTTTTCGATGGTCTGCCAGTCGAAGTCTTGAAAAATATCCATGTCTTCGACCAGTTGCAAGGAGTCATGCAGTGCGGGGATGGGATCATCTAGCTCAACAACTTGTTGCAAGCAATTTTGCAAGACTCTCGTCAATTGATGTTGTTCACTTCGTTCTGCAAAGGTTAGGGATCTGGGTTTGTTGTTCATTGGGAGTCGCCAACCCTTGTGGGGATGATGGAGGACGGGAAATATGGGCTAACCTAGCTCACCGAGAGCTTAGAAGCACCGCGTACAGATTGAGCTAGCATCGATAACATTTCCGTGGTTGTCTCAAAATCAACGCAGGCATCGGTGATGCTTTGTCCATAGGTCAACTGGGCCAAATCTGTATTGATGGCTTGGTTCCCTGCCACTAAATGGCTCTCAATCATGACCCCCAATAATCGCTGGGAGCCTGAATCCAATTGCTGGGCAATTTCTTTGAGGACGGTTACTTGGCGATTGTGATCTTTATTGGCGTTGGCATGACTACAGTCCACCATCACTCGCGGATTCAGATGACTCTGAGCTAAATCTTGGGTTGCTTGCTCCACTTGATCTGCAGCGTAGTTGGGGCCTTGCTTCCCACCCCGGAGAACTAAATGGGTATCAGGATTTCCTGTGGTTTTGACGATACTAGCAAGGCCATGGTGATTGATGCCGAGGAATCGATGGGGCTCACTGGCTGCCAGCATGGCATTGGTGGCTGCTTGCAAACTGCCATCCGTATTATTTTTGAAGCCAATGGGCATTGACAGCCCCGAAGCCATCTCCCGATGGGTTTGACTCTCCGTGGTCCGGGCTCCAATCGCCGTCCAGGTAATTAGATCGGCAATATATTGGGGTGTGATGGGATCTAGCAGTTCGGTTGCTGCAGGTAGACCCAGGTTGGCTAAGTCCAGGAGTAATTGCCGTGCCAGTCTCAAGCCTGTATTGATGTCATAACTCCCATCCAGATGAGGATCATTGATCAGTCCTTTCCAGCCAATGCTGGTACGGGGTTTCTCGAAGTACACGCGCATGACAATCTCTAACTGATCAGAGAGCTGCTCCCGGAGGGCTGCTAATTTCTTGCCATACTCATAGGCTGCATCGACATCATGGACAGAACAGGGGCCGACAATGACTAGTAAGCGCTGGTCTTCGTTGCGCAGGATATTGCGAATACGATCGCGGGTTTCGGCGACTAGGGCAGCAGCCGTATCGGTGAGGGGAACTTCATGGTGGAGGAGGGCAGGGCTGATCAAAGGACGGGTTTCAACGACATGCAGGTCGGCAGTCTTGTACATGGTGTCTAGAAGCTCCAGGTGCTGGCCTTGATGACACGATATGGGCCAGGATAGATTGGTACGTTTCCAGTCTACGGCAAAATTATGGAGTCCGGCCCATCTTGGAAAAACTGGCTAATAGCCGCCACAAACCCGGCAAAAGAACTATAGTCTATGGCGACAACATCCACAGAAAGACCTAATTGTTGAGCATTAGTAGCGGTGTAAGGACCAAAGCAGGCAATGGCACACTGTCTCATGATGGTTTGAGCATCGATCATTTGTAACAGAGCTGAGACTTCTGCGGTACTGGTAAATGCGATCGCATCCACCATACCGTGACGAATTAACCCCAGTTCAACCCCATAGAAACCCGCATCCAGACTCTGGGTAATATAAGCAGGCACTTGAGTAACCGCTAATCCTAACTGACCTAGATCGGCCACAAAGTTAGGCATTACATTTGGTTCGGGCACTCCCTTCACCTCAGGTGCCGGGACTAGAATTCTTTGAGCTTCAATACCGGGAACTGTTGCTAGCTCAGCCACAATGCCAGCAGGGCTGGGGTCCAAGGGCACTAAATCCACCCTGAGTCCCAATTCCCGCAGACGATCCGCATCTTTGCCAATGGCACAAATTTTGCTGTGCTGAATCATTTCAGGGGGAATACCCAATTGTTGGGCTCGGTGCCAGACTGCATCAATCCCGGTACGACTGGTGAACGCAATCCAGTCAAAGGTTGATAAATTGTGCAAGGCCCTATCTAGATCAGGCGTCGTCTCCAACCTACAGGTCTCAATGGTGGGCATGATAATGGGCAGTCCCCCCTGGCCAATAATTTTCTCTGACAGTCGAGCTGCATAAAGACGGGGGGCTGTCACCAAAATACGTTTGGCATGCAGCGGTAGAAGAGGAGTGAACACAGTCAAAGTCTTGAAGTCCAAGGACTGAACCTACCCTATACCTTGGACGACACAATTTTCTCAGACTTTTCTAATCTGCCAACGCTATAAAAAGAGGAACTGCTAACATCATTTGGCAACGCCACCTCTATAGATGCCTATGGCAAAGTTGAGGGTTCTGGTGTCCCCCAGCAAGTCAACCATAAGCAAGTGAAATGAGGTCCTTTATGTCAGTCGTCAGTATTTGGAAACAGTCTCTAGCTCAATTGCTGGCGTTTTACGATTGGAAGCGGGGGCCTTTTAAAACTTTTTTTCCAAAACTATTTCTATTTTTTATCTTTCTCAATATCACTTGCTACTGGTGGGCCATCCTGACGGCATATCCCAATGAGGCCTTTGGTCCAGAGAAGATGCATTACTTTTTAATCCAATTCCCCGTCGGTTTGTTTGGGGCCTTATTTGATAGCTTGTCTTTTTTTGTGACCATATACATTGCCCGCAGAGCTTTACAAGCAACCTCCACCCGAAGTTATATCGCCCATTTAAGTATCGATTTCATTATTGCTATCCTGGCAACCTGGTGGGTTCTCCTCGTCTTTTCAATTTCGGGCTGGTTAGTCAGCTTGATTCAGCAGTCTCCAGAATCTTTCACGCAACGCAGTTACGTCTACGAACAGCGGCTGACGGAAGCTTTGAGTAACCCCACCAATACCGAAAGTTTGAAGAATATCTATTTTGGCGTGATTATGGGGGTTTCGGCTTTTTTGCCCACCTTGACCCATCTCACCTTGTCCCTCCGATCCATCGTGATTTATCAGCGGCAAAAGTGATCTCTATTCGTTTTTATGTATTAAAGGAATGACACCCAATTCTCCTAATCTGCTCCTGTTTGTCCAGCATGGCTGGGCTGATACTAATGGGGCGATGGCGCGCTTGGCCCAACGGATTGCCCCACCAAACACTAAAATTATCTCGCCCAATTTAGGTTGGTGGCGGACTTGGTGGCGGATGGACCCTTTAGTCAATGACGTGGAAGCGATTGCCCAACAGATATTTAAGGAGTATCCGCAAACGCCCATCCGTATCATCGGGCATTCCATGGGGGGCTTGATTTGGCTGGAAGTGTTGCATCGCCATCCAGAATGGTGGCCTCGGGTGGAGTCTTTCGTTTTAGTCGGGTCTCCCGTCGGCGGATCGGATCTCTGTCGAATCATGGATCCGTTGGCAGTCGGGTTGGGGATGGCGCGGGATTTAGGGAAAAATCGGCGGGGTATTGCGGGTGCGATCGCAGCTCAAATCCCCACCCTCTCGATAGCGAGCAATACCGATGGCGGCAGTGATGGTGTCGTCGTTCGAGGGGCCACCCAATTTGACCATGCCCATTGGCTAGAGCTACCGGGTATTAGCCATCCCGGCCAACGTAATGCAGTGCTCATCGACAACGCCATTACAGAATTTTGGCATCATCCTCAACCCCCGACTACCGCTGAACAAACAGGTGATCTAGCGACGATCGTGATTGACCAACTCCGCCATGTTCCAGGAATGACGGATAGCCATGTTCATCACTTTATAAAAGCCAGCCTCTGGACAACCTTAAAATCAGGTCTGAATCTTTTTGTTTGGAAAAATTCCTGGGGGGTGGATCATGTCTTTCTCGGATCACATCAAGGTGAGTGTCTCTACGGTGGTTTTGTCGGTTGGTTGCACAGTGCCAACTTGAATCGCACCCTACATCAAATCAAAACTGACTATGGCACCGCCACAGTAGATTAAGTTAACCCACAATATGTTGCACCGGGCAGCAAAAATTAGGCAATACAGGAGAGGTGAGATCAT
>CALDHF010000052.1 GCA_937941595.1 uncultured Acaryochloris sp.
CCCAGGGGGAATGGACGGCAGTTGATACCTGGCAAATCATTGGGCAATGGCCCTTGGCCGATCTGCCCTTAACTTCAGCCCCCGCCCCCCGAAGTCCATTGTTGCCCTAAACCTGATCGGACCTGGGGCTGAGGACACAGATTTCAAAGCTGAACGCCTTATACCAATTACCCAGCTAAATGACCTGTATAAATTTTAGAAAGCATTGCAAATAAGTCAATTTTTTAGTGATATAGTTCATTTTTAAGAGAAATTGTCACTAAAATACATATAGGGTCGGCATTCAACCTAAACCAAGGCCATACCAGCAATTTCTGTAGTTCTATGACCTTGATAGACCACAGCAATAAAACGCCCTCTAAGCTATCTGTTGGTCTTGGAAGCCTGCTACCTCGATCTCAGACAGGCTATATAGGAACACGCCATTACCAACATCCATAGAATAGCCACACAAAACACTGACGCTTCCAGACACAAAATCAGTGATCCGTTGGGCAGTGAGATGGGGCAATTCCGAAATATTCAGCATAATGGGCTGACCGAGTTTAAGCTGATTAATCGCTTGTTGGGCGTCTTCAAAAGACACTGGCTTAAACACACTGATTTCATGGCTAGAAGAGCCAAAAATGGGGATAATATTGTCCATCAATTTAAGAGGTATAGCAAAACAAACTCAAACACCTGAATACTTCATCAACACCGTTTTAACTCCAACAGAGAATAAAAAAGGCAAAGCGCTAGCCAATATCTATTTGATGAGCGTCAAATGGGTAGAACAAAGTAATCCAGCCGACAACTATCAGATCGATAGTCTTCAGTCACTTGATTTCCAAAAACCCTGACAACGAAGCGATAAGCTTAATCTCCCCCATAGCAGTTCAGCCTTCCCCCTAAACACCCTTATCAGCCGACCATGAGAAATAACGTTACGATTATTCTCATAATTGCCTCAGGATATAAGGCTGAATATCTGTGACAGTTACCGCGTCAGTATCGGAAATATTCAATATGTCATCATCAACCGTCATTTTCAGGCTATCACTGATCCAAATTGCTTTAGCTTTGCCGAGAGCAAGCCTTACCTTAATTTAATATTTGAATACTTTGCTTTACGATCGTTAGTTTTTTGTTGTCATTTCAAATTTTTTTCAGCCATCATCTGGGGCATTCTGCTCAGTTAAACTGGGCTTCATCTGTCCTCCTAGAGACGAACAGTAGGCATTTTTGGTAAAATCAACTATAATTAGAGACATCGATGATTCATCCACGTTCCAAAACATAGACATTGAGCAGTGTTTACAACCGATCTTCGCCCAAATGAGGTCTCGTCCTCTGCCCTTGATTGGGGCACAGCAATTCATGAGCTCAAACAGGAGCTCAATGCTGTGGTCTTGGCTCATTACTACCAAGAACCCGAAATCCAGGATGTTGCTGACTATATCGGCGATTCACTCGGACTATCACGCCAAGCAGCCGAGACCCAGGCTGATGTAATTGTCTTTGCTGGGGTTCACTTTATGGCAGAAACTGCCAAGATTCTCAACCCTGATAAATTGGTCTTGTTACCGGATCTTGAGGCAGGCTGTTCATTGGCTGATAGCTGTCCTCCCACAGAATTTGCGGCTTTCAAAGCAGCTCATCCAGGCCACTTGGTAATTTCTTATATCAACTGTACAGCTGATATTAAGGCGATGAGCGACATTATTTGCACCAGCTCCAATGCTGTAGACATCGTCAACCAAATCCCAGCAGAGCAGCCAATTATCTTCGCGCCAGATCAGAATTTAGGGCGATATGTTGCGGCTCAAACAGGACGAGACTTAGTGCTCTGGAAGGGAAGTTGTATCGTCCATGAAACCTTTTCAGAAAGACGGTTGATCGACCTCAAAGTCAAGCATCCCTCAGCCGATATCATCGCTCATCCTGAATGTGAACCCACAATCTTACGACATGCTAGTTTTATTGGCTCCACCACCGCTTTACTGAACTATACCCAGACCAGTCCCTCAGAGACCTTTATTGTGGCAACGGAATCAGGGATATTGCACCAGATGGAAAAGCAGAATCATCACAAACGCTATATCCCAGCACCGCCCACAGGAACCTGTGCTTGCAATGAATGTCCCTACATGCGCTTGAATACCTTGGAGAAACTGCACGATGCGATGCGCGATCGCAAACCACAAATCACCCTATCAGAAGAGATTCGCATCGCCGCTCTCAAACCCATTCAACGGATGTTGGACATGAGTCTCTAACCCTCAAAATTCCAGGGTCAAACTCCGTACAGAACTGAGCACGGTCTACCTAGCCATACCTGCAAGGAGCATCAACCTTCTGCCTGAAAGCCATGCGAACAAAGTGCTGCCCCCAAAGGCAACGTTAGCAACTAGCAGAAATAATGCGGATGGCGAGAATCGAACTCGCAAGGCATAAGCCACACGCCCCTCAAGCGTGCGTGTCTACCAATTCCACCACATCCGCAGATTAGGAAACGCTCCAACATCAGTCAGAAGACTAGAGCCAAAGCTCATCCAGTATACCAACATATCCTCAGATATCATCTGAGAGCACCACAAAATCTTGCCAGTTCAGCAACACCCCAAAAACGAGGCTGTTAAAATGCCTCTTGGTATGGGCAGAGCTTTAGATAGGCCAGTCCAACACAGGGTACTTGCAGATGTCTACCTTCTCCCATGACAACCACCAGTTTGATATAGGCGCACCGACCTCTACCCACCAAATTCAGCAGCTCGGTCATATTCTCACTCAATGCTTCAACGTTTCCTTTGAGCATTGGCAAACCTATATCCGGCAATTGGGACGAGACAACTTACGGATTATTTGCCAAAACACACAAGTTGTCGGGGGCTTAGGTCTCTATCCCATGGGCCAATGGTTCGGCGGCCAACGAATTCCCATGCATGGCATTGCCGGAGTCGGTATAGCCCCAGAACATCGCGGCCAAGGGGCTGCATCCGCCTTATTACGCCATACCCTCACTTCACTCCGACAGCAAGGCATTCCCCTAGCAACCCTCTATGCCTCTACTTCACAACTTTATCGACAAGTGGGATTTGAGCAAGCCGGAACCTACTGCCAATACCAGATTCCAGCCCAATCCATAGCCCTGAGCAGTGGTCAGGCATCTGTCAGAGCATCTCAATCTCTGCCCATGACAGCGATCGATCAGGACAATCTGGAAACCTTAATTCGCCTCCATCAGCAACAGGCCCGGCTCACCCATGGGAGTCTTGATCGTCATCCTGCCATTTGGGAGCAGATGTTAGAGTCAGAAACCCCTATCTATATGTATTTAATCGGCTCGGAACAGCACCTTGAAGGATATATAGTCTTCACCCACCAAATTGCACCGAGTTGTTATGACATCAATATTGAAGACTTGGTTTTGCTTACCCCCGGAGCCAGCCAGCGATTTTGGAGCTTCTTAGCCGATCATCGTTCTCTCGCTAGAAATATCTATTGGCACGGTGCACCCACGGATGCTGCTCAGATGTTATTAGCTGAGCAAACCTATCGAGTTAACAAGACAGAACGGTGGTTACTGCGCATCGTTGATATTCCCAAAGCATTGACATTAAGGGGATATCCCCTAACCATAGAGGCGGAACTTCACCTCCAAGTTGATGATCCACAGTTATCTGCCAACTCAGGCAGTTTTGTCCTGCAAATTGCCAATGGCCAAGGCCAAGTGAGGTCAGGAGGCAGAGGTGACTTACAGATCAGTATTCGAGGGCTATCCCCCTTATACACCAGCATGTTAACAGCTCAAGACCTCAATACTTTGGGTCTTTTAGCAGGCTCACCGAAGATCCTAGACTTGGCAACAACAATATTCCGCGGCCCTCAACCTTGGCTCAGCGATCACTTTTAGTGCCTGACTTTAAGTCATTGCCAGCCGAATGAGGGTGATGGTCGCAATCAACCACAGGTAAGGTGCAAACCAACGAAATTGGCCTTTGCGCAACACAGCAAATAGCCACTTCAGTGCCAAGTAACCGGTCACGAAAGAAGCGAGGGTCATTCCTAACAAGGGCGCCAATCCCAGATCTTGGCTCAAGACTTCCTCGATCCCTAAAATAGCGACCCCAAAAGAGACAATCATATACATCAGAAACGAAAATTTTGGGGCTAAGTCATTCGAAGCCCCACGCCAGAGCATCGTCGAGATCGTGCTACCCGCTCGGGAAATACCAGGGATAACAGCCAGTCCTTGAGCCAAGCCACCAATGGTCGCATCCAGCCAACTCAAGGATAGTGCATCTTTCTTAGAGCCAGATTTAGGAGTAAACCACAACACAATCCCCGTCACAATCAAGGCAAATGAAACGTACAGGGGTTGATTGAGGGTTTCAAAGACAGGTTTTAATCCCAAACCAATCATGGCCGTGGGAATGGATCCTAAAATAACAAGCAAAGCCATCCGCCAACCCTCTTGTTGCCGAGCAGAAGAAGAAGTGAGTCCTTGTAAAAAACCAGATAGCGCTTGCCAGACATCTCTCCGAAGAACAACGAGGGCCGCGAGGAAGGTGCCTGTATTAGTAGCAATATCTACATAAAGGGGAAGTTCCTCTCCCCAACCAAAGTAATAATTGGCTAGCACCAAATGCCCGGAACTAGAGACGGGTAAGAATTCTGTCAGTCCTTGAACAATACCCAGAATAATTGCTTGTAGTAAGTTCATCGTCACCGTCCAAAGCTAAAAAGAGAAGTAAAATACCGCTGCCGATTGGTTTTACGCCCTTGGCGAATTTACCATTTATATCTCGCTATGGGATACCCAAAACTGCACTGAGATGTTGGTATGGATAAAATCTTGGCCCTGCTATATGGCAATCTGCCAGATGCCATCTTCAACAGTTTCCAAAAATCCTAGAATCGAGTCGAGCTATTGACTACCAGCAACGTTATTTAAAGATTTTCTGGTACCTACGCGAATTAGAGCGATTTTATCGACCAAAAAATGGACTAAATGGCCAAATTTCGTAAATTTATACTTATAAATAGCAGAAATTATCCGCTATCATTCCAAATACGGTCGCTATTAGAGCTTGGGAGACTCTTTATGCCACTCCGTAGATTGCTCATAGGCATAGGCAGCTTGCAGAACCTGATCTTCCCGCAAAACATTCCCAATCATTTGTAACCCAATAGGTAGACCGTGGT
>CALDHF010000053.1 GCA_937941595.1 uncultured Acaryochloris sp.
CCCCAACCCGGAGCCTATCGCTTAGTCTTCCAAGGTCGTCCTCAAAAGGGTGATCGATTTGAACCTTTTCAATTCAGTTTTCCAGTCACGGTAGCGAAGGGAGCCAGCGTTCCTGCTCCTCCATCTTCTCAACCTCTACCCTCAGCTCCTGGACAATCTGTACCTTCAGCTCGTACTCCCCAATGGGTATGGAAAGGGATAGGGTTTGGCGTGGGAGTGGGTCTATTGATATGGGCTCGTTGGCAGCGCTCAAAACGGTAGTTTGACATGGATTATTGCACCATTTCTTTAGGAATGAACCCTATCAAATCATCTACAATCTCTGGCGAACCAACACTTCAAGTGCTTAAGATTGCTCTTTTTATAGTTTGATCAGCGGCTTCATCCCCGACTCATCCCACAAAGCTGCTACTGTAATGAACCATCAACAAAACTGCGTCAGATAAGAAGGGAAAGCGATAATGCCGGTCTGTGTAGCCCTTATTGCCCATGACACCAAGAAAGATGACATCGTTGCTTTAGTAAAAAAATATCGCTCCCTCCTGTCCCGCTATCACCTCATCGCAACTGCGGGGACAGGACAGCGCATTAAGAATGTAACTGGCTTAACTGTCGAGCAGCTTGCCTCCGGTACCCAGGGGGGGGAACTCCAAATTGCGGCTCGGATTGTTTCCGGTGAGGTCACAGGCGTAATCTTCCTGATGGACTCCCTTAACCCTCAACCCCATGAACCCGATCACCAAGCCCTCCTACGTGTTTGTAATCTCTACGACGTTCCCATAGCCACCAATGTGACGACTGCTGAATTGTGCATACAGTGCATTGCTAAACAGCGAGAAGCTTATTTAATTTTCAATCCGGTGGCAGGCCAGGGCAATCCTGATCGCGATTTAGCCCTGATTCGCCAAATCTTAGAACCTCAGGTGAATCTGCACACTATTTTTACTCAACCTGATCTTGATCCTGTAGAGCAAGCTAAAGAAGCTATTTCTACCATTCTCGCTCTCCAAGACGAAGACGCCTCCGGTTGTATTATCGCCTCCGGGGGAGATGGCACCGTATCCGCGATTGCAGGTGCCACCTTGGAAACGGGCATCCCGTTGGGTGTGATTCCCAGAGGGACGGCCAACGCCTTTGCGGTAGCCTTGGGATTACCCACCAATCTCAAGCGAGCCTGTGAAAATATTGCTGCGGGTAATACTCGTATGGTGGATGCGGCTTACTGCAACGATATCCCTATGGTGCTCCTAGCTGGAGTGGGGTTCGAAGCTGGGATGGTCAACAATGCTAGCCGAGAATTAAAAAACCGCTTGGGCAACCTTGCCTACATTTTTTCAGCTGCTCAGCAATTTTTTATCCAAGAGAATTTCAATGTCATTATTGAGCTAGATGGCCAGGTTTTAGAATTCAAGACTGGCGCTGTGACCGTGGCCAATGCTGCCCCTCCAACATCAGTGAGCGCTCAAGGTTTTGGTAACGTTATTCCCGATGATGGTTTGTTAGAAGTTACGATTCCGGTATCCAATACTCTGCTTCAGGACATTAATCTCTCCGCGACTTTACTAGCGTCTGCTCTTATCAAGTCTCAAGTCGAAGATAGGAACTTAATTTGTCTGCGAACGAATCGACTGAAACTGACGACTGATCCACCTCAAGCATTAGTGGTGGACGGTGAAATCCTAGAAGCCAATCCCATTGAATTTACCTGCATTCCTAAAGGGCTGACGGTATTCTCACCGCTATCAACGCTTTAGCGTTTTCTTGGGTTGCCAAGAACAGACACAGTTATTTTCTCCGGTTAGCTAATACTGCCTCAAAGCCCCTTTTGAGTTGCTCAGCTCGGTCATCAGCATGAGAGGCTAACCCTTGCTCACGAGCTTTCTTTTGCAATGGTGCTGTGACCTCAATTCTCTGGTGCTCGTAGCTAGAGAGGGCAGCTGATACGGCTGAACGATCGGTGAGAGTGACGCCATCCAAAACATTCGCGAGGGTGACGGCATCTTCAAACGCTAGGGTTGTTCCTTTCCCTAATGCGGGACGAATAGGATGGGCGGCATCCCCTAAAAGGGTCACGCATTGACCATCTCCCCATTGGGTCACAGGTTCTCGATCAAATACACCCGTCTCAATGATGCTTAAAGGATCTGTGGCGCGAATCATCTGTTGCACAATTGGAGGCCACCCCTCAAACACCTGAAGTACAGTTTTTAAGGCAGATTCGCTCTTTTCGGGATTGGCTTGAGGGGCAGTTCCCCCCCAAGCAATTTGATCCGCACCCGCGTCCTTCATCCAAAAATTCTTTTGGTTGCCAACCACGAGCTGAAAACCAGCTCCTTCTATAAAGGGGTCAGCGAGAGGAGCAAGAGCTTGACGGGGTAGAACACCTCGCCAGGTCATGGTGCCTGTGTATAGTGGAGGACCATCCCCCACCGTTTGCTTCCTCACGACGGAGTGATAGCCATCCGCTCCCACCAACACTCGGGCAAATCGATCGGCTTGATTGTGAAACTTGAGACGAATGGGGGTATCAGGCTCAGATACGAATTCAATCAGACTATGATCACAATTTAGCTGGGCAGAGTCAGGTAAAGCCTTATACAGACAAGCTTGCAAGTTATACCATCCCAACCAGGTAAAGCTAGTCCCGGCCATCGGTGATTCATCTGCAAACAAAACTTCGCCGTTGGGGCGCATTAAAAGTTGTCGTTTGGGATTGGTTGCTTGGGCACGAACTTGCTGAGAGAGGGCGGGACTAATGTCATTCAGCGCAGCATACCCCTGTTCTGCCAATCCTAAGGCAGCACCAATGGGACGCAACACTTGGGCTTGCTCAAAAACACCAACCGTAAACCCCCGGTTCGCTAAGGCATGGGCTGCACTGAGTCCCCCGGGCCCAGCACCAATAATAGCGATATCCACGAGATCGGTGTGGGTTGATGCTTGATTCATGGCACTAGGTTTACCTCTTAAATGTCAGATCTATGTCACTTTTGCCCTGGTTGAAACAATCTTCTGGATAGCTTTTCTCATGAAGTTTTTTGCCTTTTCTAAGGTTACACTTTCCCTCGAAACAAATGGTTTAGGGCGACAATTATATAAAGTAGGGGTGAAAATTTTGAGTGTGTGCAAGGGTTACCTTAAGGTCCTGAAATTTGAACCAGGCCGGAACTATGGATCAATCAAGGTCACCTATAGAGATGAAAATATACCTGAGTCTTCGTAGTGCTTCATCCATAGCTGCGGGTGGTGGTGCGGTTCGATATTGCTCGCTGCCAGCAGTGGAGTGTGGCCGCAGGGAACAATAGTGCAATCACCGGAATGCCCTTGAATCGGTAATGGGTGTTACTGGGGGTGGTCTCGCGGTTATAGCTGTTTTCCCCACTGCCGCTAGTGGAAATCAGTTTCCCAAACGCTGATATAGATCCGATCTTGATCGTTGCGTTGAATAATTCCCTCTAAATCACCCACTCTAAACTCATATTCCTGCGCCTGTCTTTGATAAATCAGGCTCAGTTGCTGTTGAACTGCTGGGGACTGCTCCTTAAGCATGCCATTCATTGCTCTAGACAGGGTGCTGAGATCGGTCTTTTGGGCAAAAGTAGCTTCCGTTTGCCGAAGTCGTTGGGTAGTGCCATCGAACAAAAAGCCCAAATCTGTTTGATGGCGACCAATATTTTTGTATAGGAGGCCGTAACTATTAGGCCAGTATCCAGAACTCTTTTGAGTCGGTGCCCCCAAGGTTGATAGGATATCCTGTTCCGCTGTTCCTGTTTGAAAGATGGGAAGTCGTTTGTTTGGGGACACTACCGCAACTCCACCAGAGGAATCCGGCTCAGCAGGTGGAAGGTCTTGCGAGGGCTGGCCTGCTGGTGTATTGGGTGTCGCCTGCAATTTGGGTGTTGAAGTCTGGGGTTTTAGAATCGGCGATCGAGCAGGCTTGAACGACGGATCGGTTGTGGGTACTGCGGCTTGCTGGGGTGAGTAGGGGGCGGACTGTTGTTGAAGGTTTCTCGATACAACCCAGATCGCTGCTCCTAGGCTCAATAGACCAGTACCGACCACTCCTAGCTTTCGCCAGTCGGTCTGTTTTGGGCTAGGAGGGAGCGTTGGTTCTGGTTCTGGGTCAGACGGGAAGGTAACTGGGTCTTCTGTCTGGTCTGCTATCAATATGAAATCAGGTGCCGGGGAGATGGATGGTTCGAGAATTTGCGAAATCTGTTGGTCTATCCAAACTGGATCAAAGACCATTCGATAGATTTGATTGGCGACTCTGACATGTTGATCCTCTAGGATGAGCAGCCCTAGGTTGACTAGCTCAGCTTCCTCTGCACTGGCTATCCATGGGTTTTGGACTTGATGCCAAATGACTTGGTAGTAGGTCAGGAGGTCGATGGGAGCACAGTTTGAATTGTTTAAGACTTGCTCTTCTAGGGATAGAAAATGTTTGGCGGCAAATCCGGTTCGCCAATGGCGGATGAGCTGGTCTTGAACCAGCTGTTCAACGATGACGGACTCTTCTCCGGCTTGAATATATGACCTGGTTCGAATGATATGGGCTACTTTTTGGTTTAGTAGGGGTTGATCGTTGGTCCAAGTCAGAATGGCCTCTAAGACTCGATAAGGATGGGCCCCAGTTTTACTGAGATTGAGAAATTGCAGTCTAATTTTGTCGTAGGGATGGGTTCTCTTTAGTTCCCGAGTAATCCAGTCTTGGTTGAAAATACTTCGGAAGATGGGATGGGCGATCACCAATTTGTGCTGGTGGATAGCAACTAAGCCTAAGTTGAGCAAGGCAGTTTGTTCGGGATCTCCCGTAAAAGAGATTTCATGCTGGGTGTAAATCTGCTCATAGAGCTGGAGTAGGGTGTAGGGGTTGGCGAGTTCATTTTCCAACAAGTAGTCCCGTAAATATTGCCAATATTCAGGGGTATCGAAGTCGATGGCCTGATCGATTTCAGAGACTTGACGTTGGCCGTTGTCCTGCAGGTGGAAACAGGTCAGGAAAAAGTTGATGGTTTTTAGCTTCACCCAACCATTGGCTACGGCTAAGGCGCCAAAACGAAGCTGGGTGAGACACTGCTGTTCTAGAAGGTAGTCAATTTGTGTCGTGGTGAGCAGATTGGCCTGAAGAAAATATTGCCCTAGAGGCATTAAGACCGGATTGTGGAAGAGGGTGGGCCATTGTTCGGCAAAGAAGCTGGCGGTGTTCTTTTGAATCCAACCGCGATCGCAAAGGAGCTCTCCTAAGCGCATTTGGTTGGTAGTTTGCTCTTGCAGGGCTAGGTTGATTTGGGCGGCTGAAACTAGTCCGGCTTGCTGGAGGACGGCTCCCAATGGCTTGACGGGTGTTTCTAGAGGCATGGTGATGGGCAGCGTGAGGGCTGGCAATCGGACAGTGGAATACTATGACTCTAGTTTATTGATACATGCATTTCAAAACATTAAATGAGGTAGCCGAGTTTGTTTTCTGAGTGAGGGACACTATTCTCCAGCACAGTATGCTAGGGTCCCGGGCTGCTTGGGTACTTGCGATCGCATCACAATACCGATCCGGTTTAATACCCAAATACTGCGTCACGAGCAGATAACATTGAGCGTCAGATTGGCCCTCATTGGTTTCTATTGCCATCCTCTGCCCCCCATGGTGAACAGGACAACAGGACCATGGCTTCATGGTCGGGCAAAGTTAGCACAGGCATGAGTTAATGTTTGCTATCGATTGACATCATCCTGCGCTTATCCGTCAGTGCTAAGGGATAATAAACAACAGTCGAAGGTTAAATCGCAACTTGAGTACATTGCATTCATCTCGCGGTATTGCCTTTCTCTGAGTTGAAAGCCCGTTAAATGTCTGATTCTCAACAAAACGCCTCCATTGAACCTAGTACTGAAGAACTTGATGAGTTACAGCGCTTTTTTGATTGCTCATCAGACTGTTGCTGTGTGATTGACTTGGATGGATATTTCCAGCGGCTGAATCCTCCTTGGGAAAAAGTTTTAGGGTGGCCTCTCACAGCGCTGGAGGGACATCACTGGCTGGAGACAGTGACGCAAGAGACACGCAGCCCTGCCTCAGATGCCTACCACCGTGTTCAAGAGGGGCATAGCGTTCGCTTTCAAAGCTGTCATCATCATAAAAATGGAGACGCGTGCTGGCTCAATTGGCAGATGTGGCAAGGATCTCGGTCAGATACCTATGCCGTCGTTTCTGTCATCACTCCAGCCCCGAGCAAGTCAGAGGCCTCTAATTCTTCGTTACCTGAACCAATTTCATCCCAAGATACAGATTTACAAGAATTTGAGGAAATTCAGCAGATTCTGGCGGATCAAAATCGTATCCCGGATGTAGAACCTCAGGTTCTCTATGATATTTCTCTAAAGGTCTCCAATTCCTTTAACGACCAAGATCTGTTGCAAGCCATTCTGGAACATCTTCATCCAGCCATTCCCCATGACATTTCTGGAGGGGTATTGCTGGCCAGTTCTCCCTCCAATTTGCTGGCTGATCTGTCTAGTAACGGGCAAAGCCCTCCAGAGTGCAAGCTTTTTTTTAAAACTCAGCGGTTGTTATCAACAGATGTAAAGCTCCAAATCCAGCAGCAGCTCCTGAGTAATTTAGCCCATATGAGTGGTCACAGTCTTAACGCAGATCACCTGACCGTTCACACCCTAGAGTCTGAGGCGACTGAGGTGGAAGCACCTCTTATTCAAGAGATTGGGTCTCAGGTCTTTGTCCCCCTCATCGTTCCGTCGGACCAAACCCCTAGAATTATCGGACTTTTATTTATTGGTGCAGCGCAAAAAGAGCGGTTTACAGAAGAGCATGTTCGCCTCTTGTATTTTGCCGCTAGTCATGTGGCCATTGCTGCCCAGCGATTTAGATCCCAGGTTGCCCTGGAGCAACTATCGCAGGTGATCATGAACCTCCAAGATGGAGTGCTATTACTGGATAAGAATAAAACGATGGCACTCTCTAACGGCCGTGCCCGAGATTATCTGGCCTTGCTGGCAGAAATGGGGACCGACCAGACCTTAACCGAACTGGGCGGTAAATCTTTAGAAGAACTGATGCGATGCCCCACAGAAGACAGAAACTGCCGAGAAGTGACGGTAACCGATCATCCCGAACGCGTCTTTGAAGTCATTGTTCAACCTGCTTCTCTCAATGTAGAACTGGGCTATTGGGTGGTGGTGATCCGAGATATTAGCGATCGCAAACGCTTTGAACTCAAAATCCAAAATGCCCTTGAACATGCCAGAGAGCTGAGCGCCCTCAAATCACGGGTGATGCGCACCGTGTCCCATGAATATCGCAGTCCCCTAACCACAATTTTGATGGCTGCGGAAACCCTGGATAAAAAGTTCGACCACCTCAGCTCCAGCCAGCGACATCATTTTCTGAACCGCATTCAACAAACGGGAAAATATATGACCCAACTGGTTGATGATATGTTGTATATCGACAAATCTGAGTCGGGTCAACTGCAGTTTAATCCGACCCTGATCGATTTAAACCAATTCTGTAGCCAAATCGTAGAAGAGCTGCGGCTCCAAGGAGACCACCACCATACCCTGATCTTTTCGGGTCAGGAAGATGCTGGAGAACTATTGATGGATCCGATGCTGTTACGTCAAATTGTGACGAATTTGCTGACAAATGCCCTTAAGTACTCGCCTGATGGGGGGTGTATTCGCTTAGATCTTGTTTCTGATCTAGAACAAGTTGTTTTGACTATTCAAGATCAGGGCATTGGCATCCCAGTGACAGACCAGGAGAAAATTTTTGAGGCCTTTTACCGCGCCGAAAATGTCGATACGATTCAAGGGACCGGATTAGGCCTGTGTATTGCCAAAAAGTTCGTAGAACTGCATGGCGGGCAGATTCATTTAGACTCTCAAATCAGTATAGGGACAACGGTGACCGTAAGGTTCCCGATAGCCTCTCGATAACCAGCAACGAAGCATTATTGGAAGCTATCTTGGTAGAAATTGGCCTGCATCTTCACCCCTTCGGTGGCGGATAAAGCATAGGGATAAGGTCGATGATCGACGCGGGCACCACGGGCTTTGGTAATGCGCAAGGAGGGGTAGCCAAAGGTTCCATGCTGGTTCATGGCCCCCCAGTCCGGTCGATACATTTCGATGGAGACATCATAGGCATTTAAAAGGCTCGATCTCAGGCCCGCTTCCAAAATTCCGATCAGGAAAACATCAAAGATTAAAACCCCTGGCTGGCGGAGCAGGCGATTTTTGCGGTCCACCAAATTGACAAAGGCAGTGTGAGGATGGGCAATGGCGAGGGGGGTCAGGGAATCAATGATCACGTGGCACGGTTTGGGCATCTGGTCCAATTGCTTGGCCAGGGTATACAGAAAGATTTCTGGATCCTCAAGGGTAAGCGCATTTCCGTCACTCTCAAAGACATCCAGCATCACCAATTGCCCTGAGTCCAGATAGGGTTGGGAGGCCAATCCGAACATCTCTAGGGTTTGCAAGGACTGCGGTGTGGGGATATCTGTCCCCACATACAGGACGGAGGCATGGTTCTGTAACCCAGCCATTAAGAATTGGTAGGCCAAGGTGCTTTTTCCTAGTCCCGATTCCCCGCGCAGCAGCCAGGTACTGTTGAACGGTAAATCTCCTTGAAATAATTTTTGTAGGGGTTGGAAAACCAATTTGAGGCCCGATAGACTGGGATCGCTGGGTTCTAGACGGTGCTTTTGCAGAAAAAAGACCTGAATCCCTGCAGATGTAATTTTCATGCGATGGTGACCTGCCACGTAGTCAGCAGATCGCATTTTGAACACTTCTAAATACCGTTGACGCCGTTGATCGATCACCTTTGTTGACAAGACAATGGTGCCATCGGCAATGGTTTCTTCCACGCCAAACCGGGAGAGTCGGTTGATATCATTGGCGGGAATATCTGAAATCAGAATGCCAACGCCCCCTACTCGCTGCATAAGGGTGGCCAGTTGAAAGGTTTTTTCCCGCTGAATGGCCGGATTTTGGACCCGATATAGAAAGACAGAGAGGGAATCAACCACTAATCGTCGCGGTTTGAAGTCCTCGACTTCCTGAATCAGTAACTCTAGCTGTTCCTCAATGCGAATATCAGTTTGGGGGACGAAGATCACCCGCAGGAATCCTTGTGCCTCTAGGCTGGCTAAGTCCCAGCCAAATCCGGAGGCGCTGCGATAGAGCCGATCACGGGTTTCTTCGAAGGAGAGGAGCAGTCCTTTCTCTTGCCGCTTGGCCCCCTCGACCAGAAACTGGAGGGCAAAGGTGGTTTTGCCTGTACCCGATACCCCCGATAGAATCAGGGAACGGCCCAGGGGGATGCCGCCTTTGAGGAGATTATCTAACCCTTCAATGCCCGTGATCAGGGTGTCTTCTTCAATCTCTAGATTGGTCTCCCGTCGCCGTAAGGTCAGAGCAGGACTCAAGACTTTAATGCCTTCGTCGGAGATCAGAAAGGGAAAGCGTTCCATAAAGGAATCGCGACCGCGCAGTTTATATACCTGGAGAAAGCGGCTGGGGGTGCCGGATTGTTCCGAAATGGAGAGGTAGAAGATACCATCTGCGATCGCAAATTCAGTACTTTGGGTAATGGCATCACTATCGCACTCATTGACAAGAAACGTGGTGCAGCGCGAACTCGCCAGCCGAATAGAGAGATCAAAGCAAAAGCGACGAAAGTCTCCGGCATGAGTCGCTAAATCATTAATGGCTTTGAAGGAGTCAATCACCAGAATCTCAGCCTGATATTCGTTGACCAGATCCATAATGTGATCGGCGACTTCAGGCAGGGGATGCTCAATCAAAAAGG
>CALDHF010000054.1 GCA_937941595.1 uncultured Acaryochloris sp.
GGGGCCACATTTGTCTTGTGTTATGCAATCTGGAGAGCCTGGAAGCGGTTACAAGCACCACGCTCTTAACTTAACGACTCTGTACTGCAAGTATAGAGGTTATGAATGGACTGAAAGTCCGATTCTTCCCAGGACTAAAGTTCTGATTCAACGTGAGTTCGATGCTAAACCATAGCCGCAGGCAAAGTCCTAGAACCTAGCACAACATGAATTTTGCAAGAGGTCTATTACCAGACACAAAGATTGAATTTTCACATATTCAATATGGATCTGTCTCATATTCTGGTGCGCGGGATACTCCTTGGGTTAAATGGGGACGGTCATTGAATCGCAGAATTCGGTAAAGCTGAGGATTATGAGTTGAGTGATGGTTTAGATCTAGCTCAAATTCGAATAATGCAGTGTTGTCAATTTGAATTCCCCAGATTTGGGGAGTTTTGAGGATGGCCGCAATTAAATATTGCAAAATACCACCGTGGGTCACGATCCAGATTCGATCGGTGTTTTTGTGAGTTTGATAAAGAGTTTGGATGAAATGTTGGGTGCGATCGCAACACGATACCAATGTCTCCCCCCCAGGAATAGGGATCCACTCTTGGGTACCCATCAACTGTTGACAGAGCTGTGGATGCTGCTGTTCTGCTTCTTGCCAAGTCAGCCCTTGAAAAACCCCATTGTGAATTTCCGACAACAGGTCAGTCATCTGCATCGGCAGAGGATTCATCGGTTTAGAGCGGCAAGCCAGGATGGTTTCTAAGGTGACCACCGCCCGCTGCAATGGACTGCAATAGACATGCGTTGGCAACTCCCTCACCGAGAAAAATTGTCCCAACAACTGAGCTTGCAACAGTCCTATTGGGGATAGCGGATCTTCAAGCTGCCCCATCATGCGCTGTTGGGTATTCCCTAGTGATTCTGCATGGCGAATCAACAGCAAGTTCATCGTTCAGGGTGGGGCTTAATCAGCCAGCAATTGACATTGGGCATGGTGACGCAGTAAATGATCGCAGAGCACCAGGGCCACCATGGCCTCTACCATAGGCACAGCCCTTGGCAATACACAAGGATCATGACGACCTTTAGCCGCTAACGTTGTCGCTTCTCCTGCCTGATTCACTGTTTTTTGGGACTTGCCGATGGTCGCTGTGGGCTTAAAGGCAGCCCGCAGGACGATATTCTCCCCATTGGAAATTCCTCCTTGGATCCCACCAGAACGATTGGTGACTGTCCGAATCCGGCCCTGATCATCGGTATAGAACTCGTCATTATGCTCCTGGCCCGTCATCAGAGTGCCTGCGAATCCCGACCCGATCTCAAAGCCCTTACATGCAGGCAAAGACATCACTGCCTTGGCCAACTCAGCTTCTAATTTGTCAAAAACGGGTACGCCTAATCCTTTGGGAACCTGACGAGCGACACACTCGACAACACCACCAATCGAGTTGGCATCCCGCCGTGTTTGGTCAATTAAGTCAATCATTTGGGTGGCAGCTTCTGGATTGGGACAGCGCACCATATTGGCTTCGACCTGGTCCAGGGTGACCTGATCGGGATTAACATCTGCTTCTAAGTCTTTGATCCGTTTGACATAGCCAATAACTTCAACTCCAGCCACCTGCTGGAGAATTTTCTTGGCAATGGCACCCGCAGCAACACGGCCAATGGTTTCTCGAGCTGAGGAACGACCCCCTCCTTGCCAATTGCGAATACCATATTTGGCATCGTAGGTTGCATCCGCGTGGGAAGGACGATAGACCTGAGCCATCTCACTATAGTCTTGGGGACGCGTATCTTTATTGCGCACCAAAATGGTGATGGGAGTCCCCAAGGTTCTTCCCTGAAACATCCCCGATACAATCTCGCAGGTATCTGTTTCCTTGCGCGGGGTCGTGATTCGACTTTGACCCGGACGACGTCGGTCTAACTCAAACTGAATCTCTTGTTCCGAAATTTCAACTTGAGGAGGACAGCCATCAATAACGACCCCAACTCCGCCACCATGGGATTCACCAAAGGTTGTAATCCGAAATAAGTGTCCAAAGGTATTGCCCATGCTTTCAATCTGACTGTGATCAACTAGATGCAATTCGTTAGCTATCTCATTATGTATGGCCTTGGTAAACAGACAAAAAAATAGAGAGGAATTTATCCCTCTCTATTCAAGAGTGTTGGTTATGGCTAAGGAAAAATCAGTATTATTGAGGGTTTCGTAGACGCTTCTGCTCGATTTGAGCAATGGCTGCATCAACCTGATGTGGTGTATAAGTCGTCAACTCCGTGAGCCAATGCTTGAGCATTTCTTCCGTAGGAGCATTTAGACTGGTTTTTATTTCACTTACAGTAGGCATAAGACTTTTCCCTCATTATTTTTCCAACAATTTGCCGAGTTAACCAAACCTTGAATCCAAATACTTATCCCAATACATGCCAATATAGCCAAGGCATTGTCAGAATGAACAGATAGAAAAAGTCATGACAATCGAGGTAATTGTCATGACTTTTGTCAAGAAAGTCATATTTATTCGAAAGAATAAAATATCAAATTAGACGGCTTGGGTCAGGCAATTCGTTAGATAGTCCGCTGTTCCGGTGACTAAGGCAATGACTTTTTCGTAGGCCATGCGGGTTGGCCCCAAAATACCAACGCTGCCAATAGGGGTACTTCCTCGCCGATAAGTCGAAGAAATAAGGGTATAGGTTTGGATAGATTCCAGCAGGTTTTCCGAGCCAATTCTGACTTTGACTTTTTTTCTGCCAGATTTGGGAATAGATGAGGTGGATGCTTTGGTGGTCGCCCATTCATGAATAAGTGGCCAAAGCAGATCTTGACCGTCTTCCAGCAAATGGATCAGGGTTTGGGCTTGCTGCAATTCTGAGAATTCAGGTTGCTGCAATACTTCTGCTAATCCCCCAACCAGAATATTTTTGGGATTGATAGATTGATTGCGCTGGGTCAAATCCGACAGCAGTAGGGTTAACAGTTCAGCATATCTTTGAAATTCCTGGTCGAGCGCACCCGGATCTAAGGTCACCAGTTCTTGCATAGAGCAACCATTGAACTGGTGATTCAAAAAGTTAGATAGAATCTTCAACTCATGGTCAATGCGCTCTGGATCGGTTTGTTCCCAAGCAGAATGAGGCACTTCCATCACGATGGACTGTGTTTCATAGGCCTCAGTCACTAGGATCAGCATCACCCGCTGGGGTTCAACCTGGACCAGGTGTAGATGGCGAATGGTGGAGGTAGCAGGCTGAGGCAAGGTAATCAGAGCGACGCAGCCACTGAGCGTGGCTAGAATTTGAGCTGCATCTCGCAGTAAAACTTCGACAATCCAGTGTTCGGTGGGCAGATGTTGGTGTAAGGCTTGCTTGACCTGAGCGATTAATGCTTCTCGCGGCATAATCAATTCGTCAACGTAATGCCGATACCCCGAATCTGAAGGTATTCGCCCTGCTGATGTATGGGGTTGGAACAATAATCCCGCATGCTCCAGAACGCCCATAACATTACGAATCGTGGCAGGGCTTATGCTGAGTTGATATTCTCGCGCCAAGGCTTGGGATCCCACCGGCTCTGCGGTGGCAATGTAGTGATCTATGGTTGCCCGCAAAACTTGTTGTTGGCGCTTGTTCAGGCTAAGGTCCATGGGCTATGAAACGAAAGTGCGATCGCAACTCAAATCAGTAGCGAGGAATACTAGAATCTACTTTGAGAGAATAGGCATCAATGCCTCCACTCACATTTTTTACATTCGTAAATCCATTTTGATTTAACCACATACAGACTTGAGCTGACCGCATCCCATGGTGACACATCACCCAAGTCTCTTGGTGCATATCAAGCTGTTCGCTAATGGTTTCAGACCATTCAGAGAACTGACTTAAAGGTAGGTTTGTAAAGGGAGAGAGACTGGCAAGGTCAATCTCTTGGGGCTCTCTCACATCCAGCAGCTGGACGGTTGAATCACCCGCTTGCAGTTGAGCGGCCAGGGTCTCAACATCAATTTCGGGAATACTATAAAAATCTTGTGAGGACATTGCTGATTTTAGGCTCGGATTGCATCAAGGTTCATTATTTGTAAAGATTAATCTTTATCAATCTATTCATTTATGTATGACCTATTCTGTCATAGGTATAGCAGAACGTGGAATCCATATTAACCAACTATATTCGAGCGGTGATGTCACGGGCGATCTATACAGTCTCACCTGAAGAAGGCTCCACTTATGGGGAAATCCCAGGCTTTGAGAATGTCACAGCCGTTGCTGACACTCCCGAACAATGCCGACAGGATTTAGTAGAATCCCTAGAAGAATGGATTTTTTCACGCCTAACCCGTCAACTTCCCGTGCCTGTGGTGGACGGGATTCAGCTTCCTGTCAAAGAAATGATGTAAATTTCTAAGGCAAACTATAATAGATTATATAAATAGCTTGGGGCTGTAACGGTTTCGACGTTTTAGCAAACGTAGCCTCATGATTCAGGCCGAGAGTGAGTCTCCTCTCGCAAATCAAAGACTCAAAACATCGTACATGCGAACAACATCGTATCTTTCGCTCGTCAGCGCACGGCTACTGCTGTTGCCTAAAAAAACCTAACTTGGTTTGAGCATCTGTAGATTGACTCCGTTAATTTCTATGGATAACCCCCAACGGATGCACCA
>CALDHF010000055.1 GCA_937941595.1 uncultured Acaryochloris sp.
ACAGGCACATTCACTTGCTTAAGTCTAAGGAGATTCGTAAATTTATCGAACGGCACAATGGGGAAGGGAACGACCACCCGAAACGGCGAGGTAAACGTGCTTTCCAGGATCACCCCAGCAATCGGACGCTGTGTTGCCAGATACACCGCGGACCCTCCCCCCAAAGACCGACCCAGCACTAGCAGCCGCTGGGGTTGAACCCCTAAGGATTGAGTGAGATAGGTATAGGCAGCTTTGGCGTCTTGATAGGCATTTTGTTCACTGGGTTGGCCATCACTGGTGCCATAGCCCCGATAGTCGTAGGCAAATACGCTAAAGCCATAGTGCTGAAGCTGTTCTAGTCGAGGTCGGACATCGCCAAGATCTTCCGCATTACCGTGGATATAGAGGACCGTATAAGCGGCCTTGGGATTGGGGAAATACAGCGCCGAGATTTTCTCTTTAGACGTCACCGGTACTTTCAGCACCTCATCCGTATCTTGATAACGGGTCGGTCGAGGCATGAAAATCATGCTGTCAGCTCTAAAAAAGATAAAAAGTGCAAAGCAAATATAGACCGAGAGGGATGCAACAATCAGCCATTGCCAACGGAACAGGCTGATCGCAAATTTGAGAGAGTCCAACTTCATGTTCCGTGTTCGAATCCAGTGTCCTAAAGTATCAGACCGACTAACCAGGTGCTGGTTCCAGTCTAAACCGACAATTAAGCTATGGTTGAAAGGTCAGCTACACCAGTCGATCTATGAAACTCAGTCGTGACGAATTAATGAGTCGCTATGCCGCCGGGGAAAGACGATTTGCAGGGGCTGATTTAACAGCCCTAGACCTGCATCAAATTGATCTACAGCAAGCAGATTTGAGTGGCGCTGATCTGTGTCGTTGTAATCTCAGTGAGGCCAATTTCAGTGAGGCCGATCTCAGTGGAGCCGATCTGAGCGAGGCCAACCTGTCCCATAGTCATTTTTGTAAAGCAGATTTAAGTGGGGTGGATTTGAGTGAAGCTAATCTCAGTCAAGCTAACCTCAGTGATGCGGATCTGAGTGGCGTAGATCTGAGTGAAGCCAATTTAACGGAAGCAGACCTCCAAAATGCGGATCTGAGTGGCGTAGATCTAAGTGCATCCAACCTGCAAGGGGCCAATTTGCGAGGGGCTGATATGAGTGGTGCTGATGTCACTAATAGCCGCTATTGCCACACTATTTTTCCCAGTGGCAAAGTCCGCAATGATCATTGTTGAGGAGAAGGGCCACAGGTCGTGATGGTAGCTCACGATATGCCTAGCCAAACTGATCTCTCATCGGCTCTTATTCGGAAATGATCAGCATGATTTCAGGTCATACTCATTTCGTACCTAAATAATGAATTAGGTGTGAGTTTCGCTATCTCTGTGTGGGTATGTTGTATCGTCGTTTTTGCTGGCCGTCGTGGAAAGTCCTGGTCTTATTCTGTAGCGTTGTACTTTTGTTGATAGGCCTGGCAACCCCCGCCCATTCAGAAATCACCATTGGTCGTCGCTCTGATAGGGCTCCTATTGTTCTGGATGGTAAAGTTCTGTTCCGTGTTAACAACCTGACAGAGTTCACTGCCAAAGAGCGAGCCAAGCAAGCGAATGACAGTTTGGCTCAGGCTCTAAGAGAAATCACCACAGCTTCTCCAGCCTCAACCGAGAATGCAGCAGCCCGCTCTTCGCCCCCCTTGAAGGTGAATACGAGCCCAGGAGCATTACCAACCCTGCGTCTAGCCGATCGCCACTTATTAACGGTCACAAAACGCGATGTCTTGTTGGGCAAGCAAGCAAGTGAGCAGGCTGAAGAGTGGCAAGGCATTATCAATCAGGCGATGGAGACAGCACTGATAGAGCGAACACCCTCCTATCAGCAGCGAGCGATTTTCAAAAGTGGCGTTGCCGCTGTTATTGCCATCCTTCTCCACTGCGGCATTCAGTGGGTGCGGCTGCGCTGGCGGCGACAACAGTTGCGGACGATGCAAGATACTAATCGGCCCTTAGCTTTGCTGGGGTTAACGGGACTACAGGTGATGATTTGGGGAGGGGCCGGTTACTATATCTGCGAATTATTTCCCCAGTTTCGGACCCTTTTATATTTAGTTCTACGGAGTTTTGATGAGCCGATTCTGACCCTGAATCAACAGGAATATGGAATTGTTGATCTGTTGATTGTGATGGGTTTAATTTTGGGGTTGTGGGCGAGCGTGCGAGGACTGACCTTGCTGCTCAAGTCTAAGATTTTGCAACTTTTAGGAGTGAATCGGGGATTGCAAGATGCGATCGCAATTCTCACCCAATATATTCTCACTGCTCTGGGTATTGTGGTCATCCTGCAAGTCTTAGGCGTAGATATCAACGCCCTCTTAATTGTGGGAAGTGCCCTCGGTTTAGGTATTGGATTTGGTCTGCAAAATATCGTTAATAACTTCATTAGCGGCATCATTATTTTGCTAGATCGCCCCATTGAAGCTGGGGATTTTGTCAGCGTTGGCGACCTCGTGGGCACAGTCGAGAAAATTGGTACCCGCAGTACAGAACTGCGCACCCTAGATGAAGTCACCATCATTATTCCCAACGCCCATTTTATAGAGAAAGAAGTGGTGAATTGGAATCATGGCAGCTCAGTATCTCGTCTACATCTACCTGTGAGCGTGGCCTATGGATGCGATATAGAAAAAGTCCAGCAGGCCTTACTTGAATCTGTCAGTCACCACCCTGATATCCTGGCCTATCCCCAACCCCAAGTCCAGTTTCTTGGCTTTGGTGAAAGCGCCCTAGACTTTGAGATCCTCATTTGGTTTCGGGAGCCGCGCCAGCAGTATCGCCTCAAAAGTGAACTCTTCTATCAAATAGAAGCGAAATTGCGTCAATACAGGATTGAAATTCCCTTCCCCCAGCGGGATTTGCACGTGCGATCGCCCCACTTAGAGCAACTAATTGATTTATTAGTCCAGCAGCGGATGCCTCAACCACCGGGTTTATATTATCCAGGAGAGTTGCGATCTCACCCCCAATCCAACCAACCCAGTCCTTCTTCTCAGCCCCATACCTCTGAACCCTTATCTCAGCTACCATCCCCAGAAATCAACGTAGACAAGCTAGTGTTACAGATGCGGGCAGACAACGGCATCGAGATTCAAGATCGCCGGCACCATCTCAACATTTACCCTCGCTGTTTCATCGGATCGGAAGCCGTAGAATGGTTAATGAGAACCCAACGTGCAACACGACAAGAAGCGATTCGTATTGGCAAACTACTCATACAAAAACGCATCATCCATCATGTCTTAGATGAACATCCCTTCGATGATGCCTATCTATTCTATCGGTTCCATGAAGATGAGCAGGTACAAGAAAAATAGCTTCTCTACCAAACAACCCACACCGCCTTTAGCCGTAAAAATATCTAAATAGTGCAGCCAAGCCTGTTCCCCCCCCAAGAAGATCATTAGTTTCACTGATGCCGATCTAGGCCGATTTAGAAGAGCATTGAAACGTTGCACCCCTGTGATCCGTGTCTCCAGACATCATTGACCCGCAGAGAAAAATTCGGCACCTACTCATCCTTGAGGATCTAGACGGCTTTCGTTTGGTCCCCTTGGAAGAATCCTCCTATTTCTTAGGCCGAGATACTACAAACTCCATCGTCGTCCGCTCCAAAGGCATTTCTCGTCAGCATGCCCTTTTTCTAAGAGTCACCAATGCCGATCCCAACAGCTATGGATTTATGCTTATTGATGGCAATCTCCAAGGAGAGCCAAGTACCAATGGCACAGCCGTGAATAATGAGAAATGCAGCTCCACAAAACTCAAACATGGAGACATCATTGTTTTTGGCCGCCAAATGACAGCCAAGTACTTGATCCTAGGTGCTCTATCTGATCTTGAATTTAATGATTTCTGTCAGAACTTCGATTTTGAAGAAGCGGTGACCCGCGATATTAATCCTCGGGAAACATTTGTCCACATCAAAGAAGAAGAACCCAGTTTTGGCGCAACCTCTTTGGTCAGGCTAGCGTCCTTTCCAGAAATTCTGCCTAGCCCGATGTTTGAAGCCAACCTCAAAGGGGATTTGACCTACATCAACCCAGCCGCATTTAATGCTTTCCCTGACTTGCCCGTCTTGGGGATGGAACATCCAACCACTCAAGGACTGATTACATTAACGACAACAGCCAGACAAAAAATTCTCAGCCGAGAAGTCACAGTAGACGATAAAGTGTACGAGCAGTCTATTCACTTTATTGCTGAAAACGGCTTAATTCGCTGTTGTTTAGCAGATATCTCGGAACGGAAGCAGGCAGAAGCTGAGTTATTCAAACGAGATCGCTTACTACAGAGCGTGGCAGAAGCCACCACACACCTGCTTGCCAATGCCAGTTATGAAGAAGCCATTGAGGCCGCTCTAGATCGGTTTGGCACAACTGCAGGCGTTGATCGAATTTGCATTTGTGAGAATCATGTCCATGCTGCCACCAATCGCTTAGCCACTAGTATTCGATATGAATGGACCAACGAGTCCATTGAGTCCATCCGCCATTTCCAACATCGCCAAAACCAACTCTACAGTGCTCCTCACCTCCAACGCTGGTATACTACCCTCGCCGGGGGAGCAGCCATTAATGGTGTCATCCATGACTTTTCAGTACCTGAACAGACCGGACTCACCCAAGAAAACGTTCAGTCAGTACTAGCTGTTCCTATCATCGTCAAAAATAATTTTTGGGGCTTCATTGAGTTGCATGACTGCACGGATCATTGCCAATGGTCCGATCAGGAAGAAGCCATATTACGAACTATGGCCGCTAGTGTTAGTGCAGCATTGGAGCGTCAAGACAAAGATGAAATCATTCATCAACAAGCCTTCCATGATGCTCTAACCGGATTGCCTAACCGTGTCTTATTTACAGAACGGTTAGACCAAGCCCTGATGGATGCCCACCGTAACCAAAACAGCTTAGCCGTCATGTTTATGGACCTGGATCGGTTCAAAACCATAAACGATACCCTAGGCCACTCTGTTGGAGATGAACTCCTGAAAGAGGTCTCCAAGCGCCTACAGCAATGTCTGCGCGGAGATGATACCGTAGCCCGATGGGGCGGCGACGAATTTACGCTTCTTCTGTCTAATATTAGGAGTGTTGAGGATGCCACCATTACAGCTGAGCGGATTCTCAATGCTTTTAAGGACATAGTCAACATTGATCGCCATGAGATCTATGTCAATGCCAGTATTGGCATCGCCTGTTTTCCAAACGACGGACAAGAGGCTGAGATTCTCCTGCAAAACGCAGATGTTGCCCTTTACCAATGCAAAGAGCAGGGGCGAGGCATTTATCAGGTCTATGATGCAGGCATGAATTCTAAAGCAACGGAGCTTTTTGCTCTGCAAAACGACCTCCGACGTGCATTGGACCGCCAAGAATTTGAGCTGTACTACCAACCCCAGATCAATTTGCAGACAGACAGCGTTACAGGACTAGAGGCCCTGATTCGTTGGCGACATCCAGACCTAGGCCTAGTGTCTCCCGGCACTTTCATTCCCCTAGCCGAAGAATCTGATCTGATCATCCAGATTGGTAAGTGGGTTCTAGAAGTTGCTTGTCAACAAGTTGTGGAATGGCAGCAAAGTACAGGTATCCCTCTATCTATATCCGTAAATTTATCTGCTCGTCAGTTCTTCGATTCCACCCTTGTAGAGACCATTGCTCAAGTTCTGGGACAAACTCAACTCGATCCCCAATATCTAGAGCTGGAAATCACAGAAACCATTGCTATTAAGAATATTTCTAGAGCACAGTCCGTGTTGCGACAACTCCAGAAAATGGGAATTCGAATTGCTATGGATGATTTTGGCACGGGTTTTTCATCTCTTAACTATCTCACCCAACTCCCTTTAGATACTCTCAAAATCGATCAGTCTTTTATCAAACGGCTGACCACTGATGCCAAAGAACTTGAAGTCATTAATGCGGTCCTATCCTTAGGAAGGGGTCTACATTTGAGCGTGGTGGCCGAGGGAGTAGATACTCCTGAACAACTAGAGTTGCTTCGGTCCCTGAAATGTGAAACCGTTCAAGGGTTTTTAATCAGCCATCCGTTACCTGCCGATGAGGCAACAGAAAAACTCCTGGCAAAGTGTTGGTCAAAACCTCACGAAGTCAAACATGAGGTTAAACCAACTATTTCTTTACCCGCCATATATTCATTAGCGACCTAAACCCAAAATATGTGCAGGTCACCGGATACCTAGCGTCCACGGGTAAACTTCTTAAGACCCCAAAACAATCTCCTGATGCTAGATCAGCAAACCCGCTAGCAAGATGAGCGATATCCATACCCATTAGACCGATCTTAAGATCTCAATTGATCATTACAATAGGGGCTATGCCGCTATTCAGCGATGTCTATGGGTGATTTGGCTCCAGCTACATCCACCGTTAGCCTTCCCGATTGGGTGAGGCTCCAGCAAGCGCTCTCTGTCGAAGCTGAGCGTGGTTTCTGTGATCTAGAAGGCAAACAGTTCCGGTTTAGTCAGTTTCTCCAGCACAGTCTGACTTCTACTGTGCCCCAGCATTCTGAATCCGGTGTGCAAGAACGTTGGCAATCGATGGCCCACAAGTATGAGGGCTATGCAGAGCTATCCATCCATCAGCGTCAGCATCTGGTGGCCGAAACTCGACGCTTACTCTACAGCACCCAGAAAGATTATCGTCAGGCCACGGATCCGCCTCCTAAACCTCGCAAGCCTGCGACTCAGAAGTTGACGGCACTTCCCCAAAAGTTAGCCCTCGATTTGCCCATTCTGTCCTTAACAGGCATAGGTCCCAAAAGTGCCCAAAAATTAGAGAAATTAGGACTCTATAGTGTCCGCGACTTACTGTTTTACTACCCCCGTGACCACATTGATTATGCCCGGCAAGTTTCAATCCGAGACTTAGAAGAAGGGGCGACGGTCACCTTGGTGGCCACCGTTCGCCGAGTGAACTGTTTTAGTAGTCCACGCAATCCTAAACTCACCATCTTTGAATTGGTGCTTAAAGACACCACAGGCCAGGTTAAGCTCAGCCGCTTCTATGCGGGCAATCGCTTTCGTAATCGGGGCTGGCAAGAACAACAGAAGCGCTTGTACCCACCTGGGGCTGTGGTCGCGGCTTCTGGCCTTGTGAAAAGTAGCAAGTATGGCATTACCCTAGATAATCCTGATTTGGAGGTTCTCAATCAGTCCGGCGACAAAATCGAATCGATGATTATTGGCCGAGTGGTGCCCATTTATGCCCTAACAGAAGGGGTGACCCCCGATTTAGTCCGCCGGGCTGTGGTCGCTGCTTTACCTGCTGCCCAGCATCTCCGTGATCCTTTCCCAGAGGCGTTACGTCAGGAATACAACCTCACAGATGTCTCCACGGCCATTGCTGATATCCATTTTCCAGCCGATAGCGATGCTCTAGACCGGGCTCGTCGCCGTCTGATCTTTGATGAGTTTTTCTATTTGCAGTTGGGAATGCTCGTCCGCCGGGAGCAGCAGCGCCAAAACCAAAAGAGCGTGCCCTTGAGTGTGCAGGGGGAATTGGTGGAGCAGTTCTATCAAGTTCTGCCCTTTACCTTAACCAATGCTCAGCAGCGGGTGGTCCAAGATATTCTGGCGGATTTGCAATTGACCAAGCCCATGAATCGCCTGATTCAAGGCGATGTGGGTTCTGGGAAAACCGTTGTAGCAGTGATCGCCCTCCTGTCTGCGATTCAATCAGGCTATCAGACGGCATTGATGGCGCCTACTGAAGTCCTAGCTGAACAGCATTACCAGAAGTTAGTGGAATGGTTTAATCAACTCCATTTACCCGTCGAACTCCTGACTGGCTCCACAAAAGCCGTTAAACGTCGCCAAATTTCAGATCAGCTCAAAACGGGTGAGTTACCCCTATTAGTGGGGACCCATGCTCTCATTCAAGACAATGTTGAATTTGATCGCTTGGGGTTGGCCGTCATTGATGAACAACATCGATTTGGGGTTCAGCAGCGGGCTTTGTTGCAACAGAAGGGACAACATCCCCATGTTTTGACCATGACGGCCACTCCGATTCCCCGCACCTTAGCCCTGACATTGCATGGCGACCTCGATGTGAGTCAAATTGATGAGTTGCCGCCGGGGCGACAGGCGATTCAGACAACCATGCTCACCACCCGAGATCGCGCCCATGCCTATGATTTAATGCGACGAGAAATTGCCCAGGGACGGCAGATTTATATTGTTTTGCCCCTGGTGGAAGAGTCAGAGAAACTCGATTTGCGCTCAGCAGTTCAAGAACATCAACGCTTGCAAGACACCATTTTTCCCAATTTCCGAGTGGGGCTGCTGCATGGACGGTTGAGTTCCGCTGAGAAGGAAGCGGTGATTTCCCAGTTCCGCCAACAGTCTTTGCATATCTTGGTGTCTACAACCGTTGTGGAAGTGGGGGTGGATATTCCCAATGCCACAGTCATGCTGATTGAACATGCGGATCGATTTGGACTCTCCCAACTGCACCAGCTACGCGGTCGGGTGGGTCGAGGCGCACATCAGTCTTACTGTCTGCTGATGAATAGCTCTAAAACGGAGACTGCTCGCCAGCGCTTAGCGGTGTTAGAACAATCTCAGGATGGCTTTTTTATTGCTGAGATGGATCTGCGATTTCGAGGACCAGGTGAAGTGCTGGGCACTCGGCAATCCGGCTTGCCGGACTTAGCCCTTGCCAGCTTAGTAGATGATCAAGAGACGTTGGAATTAGCCCGCCAGGCAGCTGAAAAGGTTCTCAATAAAGATGCCACATTAGCCTCTTGGCCCCTGATGCAATCTGAG
>CALDHF010000056.1 GCA_937941595.1 uncultured Acaryochloris sp.
CTGCTTGATTTTCTATATTCTCCATATTTAGCCACCGATAGGAGAGTATTTGGACATCCTCACTCATCGTAGTTCGCTAGATTTATGAGTCGACTTCAACTACTACAAGCCTATCCAACCTAAAAGCAAAGCATCGGTTGAAATCACTGAGTTTACTGGTAGATATTTCTAGCGTCATTGTGATGAACCAGGCACCCATCCATACAAGCCATACGAGCCATACAAGCAGAGGATTTTGAGCCCCTATGGAGACAGAGCTATTTCAAGTTCACCTGAGATAACTCAAAAGTACTGCAAGTCCGTGGAGAACAAAAGCACAACAGAGAATCTAAGAACACGAGTATCTTGGTTTCAGATATTCTCTCAGAAACTTGGACCAGCCGTGCCCATGGAGATCAGTATGTAGTTAATTTTGATTAGTAACTTAGAATCTTCTAAAAGCTTTTGAACTAAGAAGAACCATCGAAATATTGTTGAAAAGCTTTATTTCTGATTGATCCAAATTAAGTCATATTGGGCACACTTATCATAGGTATGCAGGAGAGAAATTCCACGAGATTTTCATAGTCTGAGCTGTCCTCCACTAAGCCAAGAACAGCAGTAATTCATTCTACCTATATTTGTAGGCATTTAAACTTTATGAGTACACATAAAAGTTAAATCCTGAATGTCTTTTGCCTTATATTTTCAAATTCAAATCATTTTTATTTACTAGCAAATGTCTTTTATTAAGATAGAGAGTCTGTTTAGTTTTGCTATCTTCACTCAAAACAGTGACAACAGGGAAATCAAGCCATGAAATCGAACGGTTAATCATTCAGACTTTTCAGCCTAGACATAAAGAGACAAACTGATACTTATCAATGACATATTTATTTCGAACAGGTATTGCGACGTCAAAATATAGAAAATTACTATCAGAGCAGGTCTTGTCCTACTTATTTTACCGAAGAATCCCCACAGAAAGTGTCTCAAGAAGACATGGTGTACCTACAGAACATACAAATATTTATAAATCAATAACTAAATAACTACCCCAAGGAAAGTAGATAACCGTATAGATTCAAATATCAAATAAGAATCATGCTTGTGAGCATCTGAAAAGCCACAGTAAATTAACAAGTTCTTAAAACTTACATCCATTCAAAAAACAATTTAGAAGAGTATTTTTTCTATAAATCAATGTCAAATCATTCTAGATTAGTGCAAAAAAACTTCTCTCACAGTGCTGACGAAAGTCTACCAACTACCCCTGTCAAGCAATTAGTATGCTACCTACATGAAAAGCTTGACTCAGTGCTATTCGAAAAAAGTTGGCAAGAAGTTATTGAGCGACATTCCATTTTTAGAGCCAGTGTCATTGCAGATACTCCTAGTCACTATAATCAAGTTGTTTCTGCACAACTATGTGTACCAATTCTGCAGCAAAACTGGAGCAGTTTCTCTACAATTGAGCAAGAAGAAAAGTTAACAGATTTTCTACTCCAAGATAGAACACTCAACTTTGATATTGCTGAAGCTCCTCTGATGCGTCTTGCCTTCTTACAGCGAGACGAAGATGAATTCACTATAGTGTGGACTTTTCATGATGCTCTCTTAGATAATCAGTCCATTGCAATAGTTATCCAAGAAGTATTCTCACAGTATGAATCACTTTTGCAAAATCAAGGATTGAACCTCCCTTCACTTCATCTGGACCAGGACCACCTTAATTGGCTAGCACCAAAACCCTCTCCACATATAGAAACGTTCTGGAGAGAATACCTAAAAGATTTTACTGCTCCAATTCAACTCCCCAGAGTTGCGAGCGATGAAATGGGGAGAATGAGTGAAATCCACTATGAAAAAAACTCAAAGATAATTTCTGAACCTTTTGGCTCAGAAATTATCCAATTATCTCCAAGCCTGTCAGCTAGTCTGAAGACACTCGCCCACGAAAATGCATTAACTCTAGCAACTCTAATACAGGGTGCCTGGGCGATCCTCTTAAAACGCTACACCAGAGAGACAGATATAGTCTTCGGAGTTGTGCGAGATTTTAGGCCTTCTGTTTCTGAGGCTATGGACAATAGGGTTGGACTCTTTATAAACACTCTCCCTGTTCGTACCAAAATCCCTGATAATACTGAGCTTCTACCTTGGTTGAAAGACTTGCAATCTCAAGGTACGGTTCAAAGTGGTTATCAAGATACTCCTTTGGCCCAACTTCAATCTTGGAGTGAGATACCCAGGGAAACTGCACTATTCGAGAGTACCGTGACTGTTGACTCAGTTGAGCTGAGTGAACTACTCCGATCTAAGAGCAGACAACGAGAGTTCGATCTGTATGAATCAGCCGACTTCCCCATTGCACTCCATGCTGCTGGTGGAGACACTATTTCACTAAGAATCCGATTTGATAATAATCAGTTTAGTGATGAAACTATCCTGCGAATGTTAGGACATATAGAAGTTCTACTAAATGGTTTTGTTAGTGATCCTAATCAGTCGATCGTGAATTTACCCTTGTTGACCAAGGGTGAAAAACAGCAATTTCTTATCCATTGGAATGATACATATCATGAGTATCCTCAGGATAAATGCATCCATCAATTGTTTGAAGAGCAGGTAGAGCGGACACCCAATCAAGTAGCGGTTGTATTCGAACAGGAAAAACTGACCTATCGGGAACTTAATAACCGGGCCAATCAACTAGCACATCACCTAAAAAAGTTAGGGGTGGGGACAGATGTATTAACAGGGATCTGTATTGAGCGTTCCCTAGAGATGATTGTGGGACTACTAGGTGTTCTCAAAGCGGGTGGAGCTTATGTTCCATTGGATCCAGCCTTCCCCCAAGAACGGCTGGCATATATGTTGTCAGATTCGCAAATGCCTGTTCTCGTCACTCAACAAGATTTAGTATCCCTACTACCTGACCATCAAGCCAAGGTAGTTTGCATAGACTCTGATTGGGGAAAGATCTCTCAAGAAAATACGGACAATCCATCTTATGAGATGACTGTCCAGCAGTTAGCGTATGTCATTTATACGTCTGGATCTACCGGCAAGCCAAAGGGTGTTCAACTCTCTCATGGATCTGTCACAAACTTCTTAACAACCATGGCTATTAAGCCGGGATTGACAGATAAAGATATTCTGCTAGCGATAACAACCATTTCTTTTGATATTGCTGTATTAGAACTTTACCTCCCTCTTATACTAGGAGCTAAAGTCGTCTTAGCCAGTCACAAAGTAACCGTTGATGGAATACAACTGCTGAAACTACTGAAAGAGTCCCAAGCTACGGTGATGCAAGCTACTCCAGCAACTTGGCAACTCTTGCTAGCAGCAGGATGGCATGATCAAGTACAACTTAAGGTGCTTTGTGGTGGTGAAGCTTTATCCTCAGAATTAGCGAATAAGCTGCTCAGCAAGGCCTCATCTGTCTGGAATATGTATGGACCCACCGAGGCGACCGTTTGGGCTACAACTTATGAAGTAAGTGCTCAACAATTTCTAGATAGTTCTCAACAGTCTGCGATATCAATAGGAAAACCTATTGGTAATGTCCAGACTTATATTCTTGACAAGTATCTCCAACCTGTTCCAGTGGGTGTCAGGGGTGAACTATACATTGGAGGGGTTTGTCTTGCTCGAGGTTACTTAAATCGTCCCGATTTAAACAGTGAGAAATTTATCTCCAATCCCTTTGACCAAGAACCAGAAGCACGTCTTTACAAAACAGGAGATTTGGCTTGTTACTTGCCAGATGGCAACATCAAGTACATTGGCCGTATTGATAACCAAGTCAAAATACGAGGCTTTCGAATTGAATTGGGAGAAATCGAAGCTGTACTCTCTCAACATGCCAGTATTCGTGAAACGGTAGTTATTGTTAGAGAAGATATACCTGGAGACAAACGACTTGTTGCATATTCTGTATCTCAACAAGAAAATCTCCTCGGTAGTGAACTGCGTACCTTCCTGAAAAATCGACTCCCCATGTATATGGTTCCAAGTGCCTTTGTGTTCTTAGATGCCATGCCTCTAACACCTAATGGGAAAGTCAACCGTCGTGCCCTACTGAAACCAGATATCTCAAGTATTCAATTAGGAACCAATTTGGTTCCACCTAGTAACCCTACAGAAGAAGTCGTAGCTAACATCTGGTCTGATATTTTAGGGACAGAGAAACTTGGCATTCATGATAACTTCTTTGAGTTGGGTGGACATTCTCTACTAGCCACTCGAATCATTTCTCGCTTAAATCAATCATTCTCTACAGACTTATCTCTACAGCACATCTTTGAATCTCCAACCATCGCGGGTATGGCTGGTGTTCTGACAACCATGAGTAGGAAGACTCAAAAATACCAAGCGATATCCCCAAGGGAAAACCGTGGCACAGCACCGTTATCATTTTTTCAAGATAATTTATACTTTTTCGACAAACTAGAACCTAATAGTTTTGTTTACAACATGCCTGAGGCATGTCACTTGCAGGGGGATCTCAACATCGACGCTCTGCAACAAAGCGTCGACGCTATTGTTGACCATCACGAAATTCTCCGCACCAATTATAGTTCCGACAACAATACTCCTATACAAGTCATCACTCCATCCCGAGCTGTTGAACTGCAAGTCATAGATCTGCAAAAGTATGCGAATGAGAACCAAGATAAGCAAATACAAAGACTGTTGGAACAAGAAAGTCAGCGCCCCTTTGATCTTGCCTCAGATTCGATGCTACGAGTATGTTTGCTGAAATTAGCACCACAGGAGCATATCTTGCTGTTGGTTATGCATCACATTGCTTCTGATGGTTGGTCGATAGGTGTTTTCTGGCGGCACCTAACCCAACTGTATACAGCCTTCTCACAAGGGCAGCAAAATCCCTTGACACCATTACCTATTCAATATGCTGACTATGCCATTTGGCAAAAAAAATGGTTGTCAGAGGAAGTTCTTGACCATCATCTCAACTATTGGAAACAGAAGCTGACTGGCGCAAACCCAGTGCTAGAGCTGCCCACTGACCGATCCCGTCCAGCGGTTCTAACTTATTGCGGTGATAGTCAAGCCATCGCAATATCCACAACACTGACTCAATCTCTAAAACAGCTTTGTCGTCTAGAGGGAGTCACGCTATATATGGCCTTATTGGCAGCCTTCAAAATACTGCTCTATCGTTATAGCGGCCAGGAGGACATTATTGTTGGCTCGCCCATTGCTGGGCGTAATCGTGCTGAGGTTGAAGAGCTAATTGGCATTTTCATTAACTCGTTGGTATTACGTACTGATCTGTCTGGCAATCCAAGTTTCAAGGCCCTATTGGAGCAAGTCCGTTCAACTACATTAGATGCCTATACCCATCAGGATTTGCCCTTCGAAAAGCTCGTTGAAGAGTTAAAACCGGAGCGTTCTTTAAGTTATCACAGCATATTCCAGGTCATGTTTGCACTCCAAGATACTCCTGAAATATTGCAATTCCCAGGTTTAGACTGGACACCCTTAGAACTCAAAGAAAAGGCAGCATTACCTGAACTAACTCTTTCCCTAGAAGAAAAGGAAGGGGGCATGGTCGGCTTCTGGAACTATAATACCGACCTATTCGATGCTTCTACCATTAGTCGAATGTCTGAGAATTTCCAGACACTTTTAGCAAGCATCGTTGCTAATCCACAACAAAATATCTCAGCCTTACCACTCACATCATCAGCAGAGAAAACGCGTCTGTTAGAGTGGAGCCAGTTCAATATATCTGAACAAAAACAAAAAGATTGCTATCATCAACTTTTTGAGCATCAGGTTAAACAAACACCTCATGAAATTGCTGTTATTTATGAAGACCAGCAGTTAACTTATGAGACACTGGACAGTAAGGCTAATCAATTAGCACATCATCTACGAACTCTTGGTATTGGCCCTGATCAAATAGTGGGTATCTGCCTCGAACGTTCCTTAGAAATGGCAATCGGATTCTTGGGAATTTTCAAGGCTGGCGGTGCTTATCTACCATTGGATCCAAAATATCCCAGTGAGCGTTTGGCTTTCATGCTGGAAGACTCGCAAGCTCCTATCATTCTTACGCAAAAACATCTTGTTGAAACCTTACCTGCTCATCAAGCTCAAGTGATTTGTCTTGATGAAGATTGGCCAGACATTTCAACACAAAGTGAGGCACAACCTCCAAATCAAACAACCCAGGATAGCCTTGCATATATTATCTACACGTCTGGTTCTACTGGTAAGCCTAAAGGTGTCATGATTCCCCATAGGGGCTTGGTGAACCATAACCTAGCTATGGCTAAACAGTTTGAGCTAGAGGGAGGTGACCGTGTTTTACAATTTGCGTCTATCAGTTTTGATATTGCGGTTGAAGAACTTTTCCCAACTTGGTTGAGTGGGGCAACAGTTGTTCTGCGGCCAGACGATATTATTTCTTCTATCACAAGATTCCTGGAGTTTGTTGCTCTCAAGCAAATCACTATCCTCAACTTTCCAACCGCCTTTTGGCATGAATTGGTCAATGGGATGCAACAACTCAAGTGTGATTTACCTGAAGCAGTCAGGCTAGTCGTGGTGGGTGGGGAAAAGGCTTCAAGATCGGTATATACAACCTGGAAAGAGTTGGTTGGTGAACGCTGTCGTTGGTTAAATACCTATGGACCCACTGAAACTTCTGTAACCGCTACTGCTTATGAACCCGGTGTTGAAGTAGAGACCGATAGTAGTCCTACAGAAATTCCGATTGGCTGTCCCATTGATAATGTGCAGATTTATGTGTTGGATCAGCACTTACAACCGGTTCCGATTGGGGTGCCAGGAGAGTTGCATATTGGGGGTGCAGGGGTTGCCCGTGGATATCTCAATCGTCCGGAATTATCAGACGAGAAATTTATCCCCCATCCTTTCAGCCAAGAACCAAATGCAAAGCTCTATAAGACAGGGGACCTCGTTTACTATCGGCCTGATGGAAATATTATGTTCCTCGGTCGAGGGGATGATCAGGTCAAGATTCGTGGGTTTCGAATTGAACTTGGGGAGATTGAGTCTGCGTTGGAACAGCATCCCAATGTGAAGGAAGCGGTAATCTTGGCCCGGGAAGATCAGCCTGGAGATAAACGCTTGGTGGCTTATGTTGTGGCCGATCAAGGGCAATTGAGTACGGCTGAAATTCGACGCTATTTGAAGGAGCGATTGCCTGTTTATATGGTGCCTTCTGCATTTGTCATGCTTGAAGCTTTTCCGCTGACGCCTAATGGCAAAGTAGACCGACGCTCTCTTCCTGCGCCTGATCTGTCAAGGATTGAACAGGATGACTCGTTTGTTGCTCCCCGAAACGAGATTGAACAGCAATTAGCTAAAATCTGGTCTGAAGTACTGCGGTTAGAGAAAGTTAGTGTTGATGATGATTTTTTCGAGTTGGGAGGAAGTTCTCTTCTTGCTGTTCGATTGTTTCAACAAATCGAACAAAATTTCAAAACGACTCTCCCTTTATCTTCTCTTCTACAGGCTCCAACAATCGCACAGTTTGCAAATTTACTTTCTTTGCAAGAAGAGTCTATCTCTTGGTCTTCCTTAGTACCTATTAATTCAAAGGGTACCAGGCCTCCCTTATTTTGTATTCATGGAGGCGGTTTTAATGTTCTCATTTACCATGATTTGGCTAAGCACCTTGGCCCAGACTATCCCGTATATGGACTTCAAGCTCAAGGATTAGATGGATCTACAGTCACTCTCAGTAGTTATGAGGAAATGGCTGCAGACTATATCCAACATTTGCAAACTGTTCAACCAAGAGGACCTTATTTCCTGTCAGGGGTTTCATCTGGGGGGATCATAGCTTTGGAAATGGCCCAACAACTCCATGCTCAGGGACATGAGATAGCACTCGTTGCTATGTTTGATACCTCTGGTCCTGATAATGAAGATCAATTACTCCCCCCCATCCCCAGATTTTTCTCTGTATGTAAGTACATACTTAACTACACTCTCCCCCGTTTCATCAAGAAGCGAATGCAGATTGGGCCAAAGGCACTATTGAGTGATGCCATGATGGAGATCTGGAAAATTTTTAGTACTAAAAATTCTGGCCAGATAAATCATCAGGCTGCGAGTCTGCCATTTGAAGAAGATATTGAAAGTGATATCAAAGATCTCCCTCAAGAAATGAACATACTGGAAAGTTGGGTACATCGTTTCCATTTGTGGGTGTTAAGACGTTCGCAATTGGCTTATGCTGCCCCAGAAGTTGAAGTCCTGGGGCAAGGTGGTTCCTTTTCTGAGGTTGCTGAAAAACTAAAAGCTTCCCATTACAAAGCCTGGGTGGCTTACGAATGCAAACCTTATGCGGGTAGCATAACCATCTTTAAAGCCCAAGAAGCGCTTCCAGGTTTTTATACAGATTCGAAGATGGGCTGGGGTAGCATAGCCAAGGATAGAGTAACAATATATTCAGTGCCAGGCTATCACGCTAACCTTGTTAGATCTCCAAAATTAGCACAGGGCATGAAAGAATGTATCGATGACTTTGTAAACTTACATGGCAGTTAGCTATTGATTCGATAAATTCATTAGTTTTCCTACATAGATCGAGATATTCCACATATTCAATAAGGTTCTAGCTTTCAAGTAGGTATTCGCACAAGCGGTCTATTGATTAGAATGCTATTTCAAGCCAAACTTGTGGGAGGATTATTAGCGCCTTGCACATTCAGTGTATATTCTCTGCAGTCTATTATCTTTTGAAAACAAGGATATAGGGTCTGTCTTCTAAGGTCTCTAGGGGTAAAATGCTTTCTTACTTCACTAAAATATTATTTATTCTTGACAAGAAAAGAAGCTATCTAGCACTGCTAGTTTTTTTGTTCTTGCTAACCTCTATACTTGAAACTTTTGGCATTGGTTTGATTGCTCCATTTATTGGATTTGCGATAGATCCCAATAGCATTCAGGAGAATACATGGTCATCACAAATTTACAGAACACTCAATCTTAGCTCTAATGTTCAATTTACTTCACTATTTGGATTAGCAATTATTGGAATATTATGCGTTAAATCTATTCTAGGATTCAATGTTCAAAAGTATATTTTTGATTTTGGTTTTAGGCAAGAGGCTGAGATTCGATCTAAATTAACCTTTGCTTATTTAAGAGTTCCATATACGTTTCACTTATCTCGAAATACAGCCGTCTCGATCGAGACCATTCTTGTAGGCACCCAAGCCTTCGCCAATGGCGTTCTGATGCCCATCTTATTCAGTATTTCTAATCTGTTTGTGATATTTTTCTTAACCTTATTATTGTTGCGCACTGATTTGATAGCAACAATGGCAATCTCTGCCGTTTTATTGCTAATTGTTGCTGTTCTATATCAATTTCGGGGCAAGCTTCAAAAATGGGGTTTGGAAGGCAATAATGCCAATATTGAAATGATCCGGATTGTCAATCATGGATTAGGCAGCTTTAAGGAAACCCGCGTCATTGGCTGTGAATCTTATTTTGACGATCAGATGAGGGAACAGTCCAAGATTTTTAAAAATACTGTCGCATCAGCCAATGCGTTTTCACTTTTGCCTCGCTATATTTTAGAGCCAGCAGTGATTACATTTTTAGTGGGGATAACAATTGTTTATCTGATGTCGAATCGTAGTCTAGCAAGCCTAACTTCGACATTAGGAGTTTTTGGAATGACTTCTATTCGATTAATTCCGGCAGTTAGCAACTTTATCCAGACAGTCAGTAAAATAAAAAATTCAACTTGGGCCCTAGATACACTTCATCTAGATTTAAAAGAAATAGAGTCTGCTAGTGATCGAGATGTGAATTATCAACTTGCATCAGGCAATAATGATGTGGGTGACAATAATTCACCAAGCCCCAGACATCAACTACCGTTATCTTTTGAGGATCGGTTAATCCTAGATAATATTACGTACAACTATCCTGGCAGTACAGAAGTTGCTCTTAAAGGGCTGACATTAACGATTCCTAGAGGTCATGCAATTGGCCTAATGGGACGCTCAGGTGCTGGAAAAACAACATTAGTTGATATTATTCTGGGCTTACTACATCCAGGCAGTGGAGATATTACGGTTGATGGCGTTTCAGTGCTGAATCGTTGGCGTGATTGGCAAGATTTAATTGGTTATATCCCACAAACTATTTATCTGATGGATGACACGATTGAACACAATATTGCATTTGGCATTCCAGATGAACAGATTGATCCTAAACGTTTGAAAAATGCGATTGATGCTGCTCAACTGTCAGAGCTGATGGCTGAGTTGCCTGAAGGGATAAACACTATAGTTGGTGAACAAGGGGTGCGTCTTTCTGGGGGACAACGTCAGCGAATTGGCATCGCCAGGACGCTCTATCATGAAAGAGAAGTTTTAGTCCTTGACGAAGCAACTTCTGCCCTTGATAACGAGACGGAAGCACTTGTCAATGAATCAATCCAGGCATTAAGTGGGGAAAAAACCATGATTATTATTGCTCATCGTCTTTCTACGCTTGAACACTGCGATCGCATTTATGTCATGGAAAACGGCAGCATCTTAAAATCAGGAAGTTATAAAGAAGTTGTGTTAGGAGAAGAAGACTTATTCACCCGTGAAGAACAAGTAGACTCCATATAATGAAGGTATTACATCTAGTTGCTAGCGAAGGATCAGGAGCAGGTCGTGCTGCGTTGCGGTTGCACGATGGGCTAACTCAGAGTCATGTTGATTCTTCAGTTCTCACGTTAAACAAAAGCTCAGATCAAGCTAATGTCTTCAAGCCGAGTAAGCAAGTTAGCTTATATAAATTAGCCCAGTCCAGAATTTCCGGAGCCATTACTCAGAAGATGTGGGGTTGTGAGGATACCTTTTCAATCAACACCAGTCCTTCCCTAATACTCAAAGATATCAAAGCCCACAAACCAGACATCATTAATCTTCATTGGGTCGGTTGGGAATTTATCCGTATTGAAGAACTACAAAATCTAAATACTCCTTTAGTGTGGACGCTGCAAGACATGTGGCCGATGACAGGTGGATGTCATTACAGTGCGGAGTGTAATCGCTATACCGACTCTTGTGGTGCCTGTCCTCAAGTCCGCGGTACACGAGAATCTGATCTCACGCGCTGGGTATGGAATCGGAAAGCCAACGCTTGGAAAAATCTCAACCTCACCATTGTTGCTCCTGGGACCTGGATTGCAGATTGTGCCAAAGCCAGTTCCCTTTTTAAGCAACGACGCCTGGAGGTGATTCCTTTTTGTTTAGATACTGAACGGTATCAACCAGTCGATACGGCTGTTGCCAGAGAACTCCTGAATTTACCAAACGATAAACAACTGATCCTTTTTGGTGCTTTTAGTGCGACCAGCGATCAACGCAAAGGGTTTCAATTGTTAGCTCCTGCATTACAACGCTTAAGTCAAGAGGGGTGGGCCGACCAGGTTGAGCTAGTCGTCTTTGGCTCTTCGCGACCGAAAGATCCCATTGACTTGGGGTTTAAGATCCACTATCTAGGGCGATTGTACGATGATGTTTCCCTAAAACTTCTCTACTCCTCTGCTGATGTAATGATTGTGCCGTCTCTTCAAGAGTCTTTTGGTCAAACGGCCTCCGAGGCCTTGGCTTGTGGGACACCTGTCGTTGCCTTTAACGCTACAGGATTGAAAGACATTGTGGATCATCAACAAAATGGTTATTTAGCAAAGCCTTATGAAGTAGAAGATTTAGCACAGGGTATTGCCTGGGTATTGCAAGATCGAGAACGCCACCACCTTCTCCGAAAGAGTGCTCGTCAAAAGGCCGAACAAGCTTTCCATTTAGAGTTGCAAGCTCGCCACTATATATCCCTCTATCAAGAGCTTCTAGCCCCGTCCATATCTGCTTAAATAATAGAATCGTTTTGAGATTGCCATGATTCAGGCTAACCGCATCCTTAGGAAAGCTAACGGGATAGTCATTCAGTTTGCTTCCTTAGCTCTATGTACTTGTATATGCGTCATTGTCATCACAGCTTGTCTATTGGACAATTCCACGTATCTAGAAGCTAAAAACGCTTTTGGTGGTGAATATATTGTCTATCCGAGCGATGCCAACTTCGTCAATGTTCAAGACTATGGTGCTAAAGGCAATGGTGAAGACGACGATACCAATGCTATTCGATTAGCCATTCAAGAAAATCTTAACCAACATAAGACATTATTCTTCCCAGCCGGAACCTATCTCATTAGCGACATGCTGGAGTGGAAAAATGAAGATGATGTATTTTATGCATTTCTAACATTTCAGGGCGAAGGTACCACCAAAACAATCATCAAGCTTAAAGACCGGGCACCAGGATTCACTAATTCACAAAGTCCCAAACCAATGATTCGTCCGGGATCCATAGAAAGCGGTGAAGATGGTACCGGGAATCGTGCCCATAGCAATTACATCTTGGACATGACCTTCGACGTTGGTGTAGATAACCCTGGTGCCATTGGAGTTGACTTTATAGCAAATAATACCGGGGCAATGGAAAATGTTGTCATCCAATCGAGTGATGGGCAAGGCGCTGTTGGTCTAAATTTAACCCGTGAGGTGGGTCCCTGTCTCATCAAAAAAGTAACGGTCAAAGGCTTTGATATTGGTATTTTGACCTCTTCAGCACTTTACAGTATCACCCTTGAGAAAATTCAGCTAGAGAGCCAGAATGTAGTGGGTCTCAAGAACATAGATAATGTACTGGCTATCCGTAGATTGACCAGTATCAATTCAGTTCCTGCCATTATTAATGAAGGTCAATGGACTGGCCCCATCGTTCTCATTGACTCAGAATTGCGTGGTGGATCGCCTCAATCCACTGCGATTGAGAACTCTAGCGAGATTTTAGTTCGCAATATCATTGTTGATGGATATAAGCATGCCATCCAAAGTGGAGATACTCAGGTTCCTGGCCCCAAAGTAGCCGAATTTGTATCCTCCCCTCCCCTGAATTTATTCCAGTCCTCACTCGAAACCCTTAATCTACCCATTGAAGAAACGCCTGAATTTTCTAGTAATGACTTAACCGAATGGGCCAATGTTGAGACCTATGGAGCTGTACGGGATGATGAGTTGGATGATGCTCAAGGTATCCAAGCAGCCATCGATTCTGGAAAGCCCATTGTTTACTTTCCTCAAGGAACCTATAAATTCAACACGCCAGTCATTGTGCGTGGCAATGTCCGACGAATTATCGGTTTTCAATCAGCGTTGGATCCTACTGACATTCTGTTTAAATTCGACGGTATCGATCATCCTGTCATTCTGGAGCGATTCAGCTTCAATGGGGGTAAATTAGAGCGGCAAACATCGCAGCCTATAGTAGTACGCCACTCTACAAACGTTAATCTGACAGGGACCGTCCCTGGTACCTGGTTTATTGAAAATATAGTGGCCAAGCCCATCAACCTCAACAAGGGGCAAAAGGTATATGCTCGCCAACTCAATTCTGAATTGCCACCGCCCCTACCAATGGTTACTAACGACGGTGGCTTGTTTTGGGTATTGGGTTATAAAACAGAATTTGGGAATACGGTCCTGGCCACACGCAATAGTGGCCAGACTGAGATTTTGGGAGGATTATTCTATCCAGCACAGGGTTTACAAGACTCCGAAACTCCATTACTGATCAACCAAGATTCGGTGGTATCAGCGACGTATCGAGAAATTGCGTTTGGTCCTACCTACAACATTCATGTCGAAGAAACGCATCAAGGGACGACAAAATTACTGAAGCGTGCCACCTTAGGGGAAGGTGCGATGGTGTCCATACCCCTCTATGTAGGTCGTCAGTAAGCGTGTGAGCATAAACGCTTTGCCAGAGTCCGCAATTGACTAAAGTTTTTTATGACAAAGTTTGATGCTGCTGAACTCAATCAAAATACTGCTCTTGTAGTAGAGGCCGAGCACTGTGATGTCGACCTTATGCTCTTTGACTTGGTCACGGGGGGACATCATGGCAGTTACATACGACATTTAGTTGAACATTGGGATCAACATAAGCACTCGGGTACCCTCAACATCGTCGTATCTCCTAGCTTTTTAGAAGCCTATACAGATATAGTCAGAATTGCTGACGAAAGCATAGCAAAAATCCATATCGTAGCTATCAGCGAAGATGAATCGGCGTCTCTGCAACCTAGCACCAACAAACTGAGACGACTAGGGCGGGTATTTCGGGAATGGCAGTTGCTGTGCCGATATGCTGAGTTGCTTCAGGTCAGTCACTGCTTAATCATGTATATCGATACGTGCTGGTTACCCATTGCGTTGGGTATGAAAGCGCCGTGTTCTTTCTCTGGAATTTACTTTAGGCCAACCCTACATTACGAAAAGTTCAACCATTATGTCCCGTCCAAAAATGAATGGGTACAACGGGGACGAGAAAAATTTATATTAACTCGAGCTTTAAAGCATCCTCAGTTGCAAACTTTATTCTCTCTTGATCCATTTTCAGTGGAGTATATTACACAATTTATTGAGCAAGTTCAGAGTCAAGCAAGGGTAGTTCATCTACCAGACCCCATCCAGGCTTATCCACGATCTAATACCGACGTGGAAGTTTTACGAAAGCAATTGGCCATCGATCCTAACCGGAAAGTATTTCTCTTATTTGGGGCACTGACTAGCCGTAAAGGTATCGATCAATTGCTTGCAGCCATTAAGCTACTGCCCATGGAACTCTGTCAGCAGCTCTGTTTAGTGCTTCTTGGCGAAGGAGATGAAACTCAACTGAGGGCCAAAGTGGCAGATGTATGTCAATCGCAACCTGCACAAATCATCGAACAATATCAATTTGCATCCGATCAGGAGGTGCAAGCTTACTTTAATTTGACTGATGTGGTTTTAGCTCCGTATCAAAAGCATGTGGGAATGAGCGGTATTTTGCTCTGGGCTGCTGCTGCCCAGAAACCTGTTTTGAGTTCAAACTATGGTCTGATGGGAGAACTCGTTCATCAATATGACTTAGGACTAGCCATCGATGCTTCTCTACCTGAGGAAATTATGCAAGGGTTGAGCCAATGCTTGCTGAATTCTGAAGAGACATCAGGTAACCCCACTCAGATGCAGGCCTTTGCAGACAGTAACTCTGTAGAAAGGTTTACTCATATTATTTACCGAAACACATGTGATTTACAACGGGGATAGGCTTCTATGGTCGGCTCAACATCTGAAGTATCTAATATCGAGAATATTGACACATCACCCCGAATAGCAATGTTGTTACAGGGCGCTGGAGCCTATTGGCAACCTATTTTAAGTGAGTTTTCTCGCCTACTCCCCCAAACAGTTGTGTTTACGCCCTGCTGGGATGACTATCTGCCCGGACTTGAAGACTCTTTCGTGGTCAAGACAGTGGGCACTATCAAAGTTCTAACAGCAACTGATACGAAAGGGTATAGTCCCTCTTTCACTTACCTCTCCCCTCGTATTATTGGACATTTGATCCAATTTAAACCTGAAGTTATCTTTTCAACAGCCTTTTCACTATGGACTGTGATTGCTGTATCTTTGAAACCTCTATTTAACTGGCGAGTGGTGATTGTATTCGATGGCAGCTCACCCGGTGTAGATTATGAAGGATCGCTGCTTCGAAGTACACAAAGACGGTTGATGACCAAGTGGGTGGATGCCTTTATCACTAATAACCAAGCTGGAAAATCTTATTTAACGACCTCAGTTCAAGCATCTGAAGATCAGGTCTTTGCTCGCCCGTATCTTGTCCCTGACCTGAGGACTTATATCCCTAACCTAGCCATTGCTCAACCCGTCACTGACCAACTTCAGCGGCCTATCTTTGTATTTGCAGGTAAGTTAATTCCTCGAAAAGGACTGTATGAACTCCTACAAGCTTGCGCAATATTGCAGGCTCAAGGGTGTCAAAATTACACCCTTTTGGTGGTGGGAGATGGCGAACAACGTCAGGAGCTTGAAGCTTTTGTAGAAAATCATCAGCTTACTCAGCAAGTGACATGGATAGGGGGGGTTGAATACGAACATGTGGGGTCTTACTTTCAGCACTCTGATGTTTTCGTGTTCCCTACCCTTGAAGATGTCTGGGGGCTAGTAGCTGTTGAAGCTATGATGTTTGGCAAGCCTATTCTTTGTTCCCAGGGGGCAGGAGCAGCAGAGATGGTAGTGCATGGGCAAAATGGGTATGTGTTTGACCCTCAGAATTCGGAAGAACTCGCTGGATTTATGAAACAGTTTATTGATACCCCCACTTTGATCAACGAAATGGGTGATCAGTCAAAACTAATAATGACTGATCATACGCCAGAAAAAGTCTCTGAATTTTTGGCTGATGTAGTGGAGGTAGTGTTGAAATAAAATATGGAACAGACTATATCTGAAAATCCTGTTAAAGAAGCGGTTTATATTGTGACCCCAGTATTTAACCGTAAGGACATAACACTGGCATTTCTAGAGAACCTCAAGCAGTCTGGTGATCTCCAGCGTTACTCTGTTGTCATTGTCGATGATGGCTCTACTGATGGGACAAAAGCAGCGATTAATCAGCTGTATCCAGACGTCATCGTTTTATCTGGAGATGGAGATCTGTGGTGGACCGGGGCAATGGCACTGGGAATGCAGCATGCCTATGAGCAAGGAGCTGAATACTTCTTTTGGATCAATGATGACTGTCTTCCTCAGCAAAATACCCTGTCCCAGATGACAGAATTTATGAAACAAAACCCAGATACCCTTGTCAGTGCTAGTTTCTATACATCTGAAGCGACATCCCCTGTCAGAGTGAGTGGCTTTCAAGGTAGACAGGGCCAAATGGCTCAAAAAGGTGAGCGTGTTTATGTCGATGGAGTTTCTGGCTGGTGTGTGGGTATTCCTGCTGCGGTATTTCAGCGGATTGGTCCCCCGGATGCGGGTAAGTTTCCTCATTATGCTGGAGACAGCATGTATACCCTGAAAGCAACTCGCGCTGGCTTTAAGGCTTGTATTTTAGGGGATGCGATCGCAACTCTTGTCGAGGCTGGGGAATCACGAGGAAGTTTGCTCAGCGTTTTTAACCCAAACCATACGCCCATCCAGTCTCTAAAATCTCTCTTCTGGAATAAAAAGTCGCCTTTTCGTCTGCCTACCCAGTTCTTCTACCATACAGCCAGGTACGGAATGATCATGGGCACGCCATTATTCCTAGGACGGGTTCTAGTTTGGCTAGGGCAGTGGGTACAATTTCAGGTAGCTTCTAGACTCAAAATCGGAATGTTTAGCCTTCAAGATAATGTCTAAAGAAGATCTATTAAGTGACAATATGTCATCCTATCTCGATCGCTATACCGGAGAGCCAGGGTTATTTTGTGCGGTTATTGATACCCTCCAAAAAGCCAATCATCGTCTCTGTATTTTGCATGGGTATAAGCATTATCCGGAAGAAATTTCCTCTGCTTCTGATATTGATGCTATTTCAGAGGCACCACACCAAGTTCCCCATATTATTTCTGAGCTGGGCGTTGCTAAAGTTGTCCAAGTTCTTCAGCATGAAGCCACCGCTGTCTCATACACCTTATATCGAGACGATCATGGCAAACCGGCCCTCATCCTCTTTGATGTTTCCATTGACTATCGCAGAAACGGACGCGTGTTTTTTACGGGGGCAGAGTTTCTAGACACCTGCAAACCGTATAAGTTTTTTCAGATCCCACCGACTGAACTTGAGTTTGCCTACTACGTCATCAAAAAAGTAGCGAAAGCTGACTTGGGCGCAGATCATGCACAGCGGTTGAGTGAACTCTATAGTGAGTCTCCCGATCTATGTCGCACTCAACTGCAAAAATTCTTCCCAGAAAACGAAGCTGAGCTAATTGCAGACGCCGCTCATAGTGGGACTTGGACTTCTGTACAAGAACAGATACAGCCATTACGGCAGTCACTGTTGGGCAAAGTAGGGCAAGAAAACGTTCTAAAAGTCTTTAAATACTGGCTGGGAGACCTAAACAGGCGAATCAAGCGTATCCTCCAACCGACAGGAGTTATGGTCGTATTCCTAGGGACAGACGGCTCTGGTAAGAGCACTGTCATTGCTCAAGTCAGAGAGCATTTGGCTCCAGCATTTCGTCAAACTGACTATACTCATTTGCGACCCCACTTGGGTAAAAAGACCACTGATAATGATGCCCCAGTCGTAGATCCCCATAGCCAGCCCCCCCGTGGTTGGCTAGTTTCTGTCTTGAAGATGATCTATTTTCTGTTTGACTATATCCTGGGATATCTATTACAGGTTTATCCAAAGTTGATTCGATCAACTTTTGTGGTGTTTGATCGTTACTACCATGATCTACTAGTTGATTCTAGACGATATCGGTATGGTGGACCGATGTGGTGGGCTAGACTACTTGGCAAGCTGATTCCTCAACCGGACCTATGGATTCTGCTAGATGCTCCTGCAGAAGTTTTACAAGCACGCAAGCAAGAAGTGTCATTTGAAGAGACTGCTCGACAACGAGAAGCGTATCTGGCCTTGGTGCGGAGTTTTCCTAATGGAGTGGTTGTGGACTCTTCTCAAGCAATAGATAAGGTTGTGGCTGATGTTGATAAGACTATTTTAGAATTTATGGCCCAGAGAACGAGTCAGAGACTTCAGCTGTGAACTCCATAGCTTGCCTTTAGCACATCAGACACTATTCGTTTTTTGTGATGTTGATTCAATTTCTGATTGCGTAACATACTGGTAGAAGAGGCAATAGTCTCTCAGAGTCAATGCTTGACTGAAGCTTGTTTATGAAGAAGGTTAATGCAATTGAACACGGTGACCATATAAATACTGTGGTTTTGAAAGATGCTGCGCATTTGGATCGCGATCGCAACCTGATGCTATTCGATCTAGTCGCCGGCGGACATCATGGCAGTTATATTCAGCACTTAATTAAACATTGGAATCAACAAAATTTCTCCAACACCCTTAACATCGTTGTCTCCCCGACCTTTCTAAAAAAACATGCTGATGTTGTGGAAGCAGCCTCAAAGCATGGGGCAAAGATAAACTTTGTGTCAATTACCCTGCAAGAAGAATTGGCCCTCAAAGCTAGTTCTTCAAGACTAAACCGCATGGTACGCATATTCCAGGAGTGGAAATTGCTGTATCGGTACGCTCGCTTACTGCAAGCTAGCCATTGCTTGATTATGTATTTAGACACCTGCTGGGTGCCCATCACTCTAGGGCTGAAACTGCCTTGCCCCTTCTCCGGTATTTATTTCAGACCCACGCTCCACTATTCCTCTTTTTTCCATCACGTTCCATCGAGTAGTGAACAATCTCAACAAACGCGAGAGAAGTTTGTTTTGACTCGGATGTTACGACACCCTCAATTACAAACTCTATTTACCCTTGACCAATTTTCAGTGTCGTATATTCAGCAGGCCATTGAGAAAACCCAGAGTCAAGTAACGGTTGCTCACTTACCTGATCCCATTCAGATTAGCCAATCTTCTAGTGTTCCAGCAGATCTGCTTAGAGAACAGTTAGGCATTAACTCTAACAAAAAAATATTTCTTCTATTTGGTGTTCTTAACGAACGCAAAGGGATTGACCAAGTATTTGAAGCCATTTCTTTACTACCCCAAGAGCTTTGCCAACAGTTATGTTTAGTGCTGCTAGGTGAAGGGGATCAAGACCAGTTAGGGGTAAAAGTTACATCTATTTGCCAGTCTCAGCCCATACAGGTTATTGAGCAGTACCAATTTTTACCCGATCAGGACGTGCGGGCCTATTTTGAGTTAGCGGATATCGTAATAGCCACATATCAAAAACATATCGGGATGAGTGGTATTTTGCTATGGGCAGCAGCAGTCCAAAAACCTGTTTTAAGCACAAATTACGGTCTAATGGGAGAACTGGTTCATCAGTATCGTTTAGGTCTGACAGTCGATTCTGCTTCTCCTGAAGCGATTGCTCAAGGGTTAACCCGATGTTTACTAGAAACAGAAGAAACGTTGGGAGATCGCAATCAAATGATGCGTTTTGCTCAACAGAACTCTACAGAAAAGTTTGCCGATGTCATTTTCAATAATTTGTAAGTCTTTGAGTTATAAAAAGCTGTCATGAGTGTCACCTCTACGTGAATATCTCAAGACGATGGTAGGAGCCTTTCTCTACATATTGCCCATCTGTGATTTCATGACGAGCACCTTATTGGTAGGATCTTGTGCCCAGCCTTTGGGCCTGTAATCTAGGATATATATTTTTTGGGATTGGGAAAAATCCGGGCTTTCATGCGTTCGATTTTGTCAAAGATGATTGATTTGAGTTTAGTGACATCAATAACCTTTATTTTACTTTAATTTAAACAATATATAAAGACGTATTAATCCTTACTTTATCAATTTTCGTTACACTCTAAGTAATAAAAATAATGCCATTAAAAGTATTTTCAATGTCTTCATTACATTATTTTTGTGGTGAGCGAGAAATACATATAGATGCAAAAATGAATAG
>CALDHF010000057.1 GCA_937941595.1 uncultured Acaryochloris sp.
ACCGAGCTTCCGAGCCAGTTGCCCAATGCAGCAATTAAACAGAGGGTCACTAAAACTAAGGCCAGGATGCGATTCAAACGCATAGAGTAATGCTCTCCCTTTATTAAAATGGGCTAAACCCTGAATCTATTGAACCTCCTATCAAATGGGAGGATAGACATTCTCAGATCCTCAGAATCAGGCAGTCTAAGGACATTCCCCCAGATTTATCCTCTACATATTGTAGAAGGTTCCTAGGCGGAGGACAGTTTATAGAACCTCGCGCTTGAGATAGGGTTGGAGGACATCAGGTATCCGTACCGTCCCATCTGCTTGCTGATAATTTTCTAAGACCGCCGCCATGGTCCGTCCCACCGCTAGCCCTGACCCATTTAGCGTGTGGATAAACTGGGTCCCTTTTTGACCCGATTCCTTAAAGCGGATGTTGCCTCGACGGGCCTGGAAGTCGTGGAAGTTAGAACAGCTAGAAATTTCCCGATAACAATCTGCTGAAGGCAGCCATACTTCTAGGTCATAACATTTGGCCGCTGAGAAACCTAAATCTCCAGTGCAGAGTTCTATGACTTTATAGGGCAGCTTTAGGGCCTCCAAAATGGCTGCCGCATTTTGCACTAACGTTTCATGTTCTGCTGCAGAGGTACTGGGACGAACCAGCTTGACTAACTCCACTTTATTGAACTGATGTAGACGAATTAAGCCGCGTGTATCGCGACCATAGCTACCCGCTTCTCGCCGAAAACAGGGAGTATAGGCACAGTGAAAAACAGGCAAATCGTCCGCGTTAAAGATCTCATCACGATACAGGTTGGTTACCGGGACTTCAGCGGTGGGACTCAGCCACAAATCATCTTGATCGCATTTAAAGCTTTCCTCAGCAAATTTGGGAAGCTGGCCCGTTGCCGTTAAGGACTCACTGTTAACTAGTACGGGGGGTAAGACTTCGGTATACCCGGCTTCAACTTGTTGATCCAGCATGAATTGGATCAGGGCTCGCTCTAAGGCAGCCCCCGCACCTACCAAGGTCACAAACCGACTTTGAGCAATTTTGGCGGAGCGCTCAAAATTCAAAATCCCTAGGTTCTCACCTATCTCCCAGTGGGCTAAAGGTGCATTTTTGGGGATGTATTCGTCTCCCCATCGACGCACTTCTACATTGTCTGTTTCGGTTTTACCGACAGGTGTATCGTCACTGGGTAAATTGGGTATCGTCAGCAGCAATGTTTCAATGTTGGCTTTGAGATCGCGCTCTTGGGGCTCTAGCTCACTTAGGGTTGCTTTGACTTGACTGCCTTCTTGGCGCAGGTCTTGGATTTCAGCATCCTTGGGGTTGGTCCCAGATTTAATCCGTTCGCCAATGGTTTTGCCAATTTGATTACTGCGGGCTTGCAGTTGTGATCGCTGGGTTTCCAGTTCCCGTTGCTGCTGATCCAATTTTAGAATGGATGGTAGATCATATTTCCCTCGCTGACTCAAGCGCTCTGCAAACGCTTCAGGATTATCCCGTAGCTGTTTTAGATCAATCACGTCCCAACTATTCCGCTGCGCGATACCGACAACTTAACAGGATATACCGGATACAGGATTAACGATCAGAGTCTAGGTCTGATGTTTATATGTGAGCGATGATTATTCCGAAGGCTTCGTAAGAAGCTATATAAATAATCAGTCCTGATGGAGGTTGTATTAGGGTTAGTCACCAGGGCAGAATACCACTGAAAAAAGGAGTAACTACCAAACCAAACAATATTGATGTGCCAAACAAAAGCAGGAGGTTGTTGATAGTGGCGGAGTGTTGTCGCCTTGGATGTTGATTTACAGCCTGGAATTTTTCTTCTGGATGTCTTAGACCACTTCGGCAGATGCTTCAACATATTTCAGAATCATGTCTATGGTGTTGAGTTCATTGCGAATACAAGCCATCTCAGCTTCGAATGCTGGGTGTTGGCTGACCGTCACTTCAAATCTGTCACGTCCAGGATGGTAGTCTTCCTGAGCACAACGGTGATCGTAATAGAGTTCTTCTAAAATGCTCAAACTGGCTGACCAGCGCTTCAAATCAAGCACTCTAATCTGGCGAATCCAAGCCTTCTTGACATAGATAGGTAAGAATCGAGAGAGTTGAACCACCGTAATCAGACGGTGACTGGATAATGCTAGCAATTCTGATAAAGAGGGTGTATTGCTGGGTGCTGTTGGGGCTAAAGGTCTTAAAGCCGAAGGGCATGTATCTGTTGACCGTGCTAGTTTGGCTTGATCGCGATTCAGGGATATTGAGCACAATATTTGAGGGAATAACGCCCACTTGGCTTGAAGGGCAACATCACTATTTTGAGAATTCCAGTTGGGCTTGGATGGATGCGTCCATTGATCTAAGAAATTGCTAACCATTTATTTTTCTCCTTGTCATCATTACCCTCGTTTCAGGGGCAAGACTCAATGGCAAACCCTTGATGCACTGTCTTGATTACCCTATTGAAGGTATGTGCTCAGCATCCCAGATCTAAAAAGGGTCAGCGATGAGAATCATCACTGACCGCGGCTGAGAGCTATCACGACTATGACGTGACTGTTATCACCCAAACTGAATTCACGAGGCAGCCATTACCCAGAGTAGGAGCTGATGGTTTGCTCTGCTGGATTTAGCCGTAGTAAACAGGAGTTTAAATAAACCCCCATTTGTCGCATTAAGACGATGTGGTCCTTAAGAGAGTCTTGCTCAAATTGTTTTGGTGCTGCTAAAGCTGTAAGCATTTGTTGAGCCGTCATAAATCTTTCTCCCGGAACTTTAGCAATGGCTTTATTTAAAATGGCAGCAAAGGCGAAATCTGTCTTTGTCGCCAGCGGGCGCCACTCACAGGTGCCTGTGCTCAGATTGATCAAGTTATAGGGGTCTTGCCCTGTCAGTAGATAAATACCGATCAGGCCGAGGCTATAGAGATTACTGGAGTAGTAGTGTTGATCTAAGACGATTTGTTCATGGGGCAAGTACCCCGAAGAGGGCATCCAGGCAATCGGTCTAATGTTGTTTTCTAACAGGGCATTGGTTATCACCTGATTGAGCATGCCACCGTATTGCAACACAGGCTTATTGTCGTCTGCTCGCAATAAAATGTTGTTGGGTTCTAGGGCGCAATGAACCATTTGGTTCTGGTGCAGATAATCCACAAGGGATAGCAGGCTAGCTAAGATATCTCGAACATTGGCTTCGTCTAACGGGCCGCTTTCTTGTAGCTTTTGGCTTAAGGTTATCCCTGAGATCCATTCTTCAATTAGAAAGATCTGACCTTGGGGATCTGTAAAGCTGGACACCCACGGAATTTGGCCATGGATGCCACCGAGTCGTTGCCAAGCTGCAATTTCTGTTTGGATGCGATCGCAAAGTTGTTTCTGGATCTGCTCATTTGTGGTCAGGGTTTTGACTTGACGAATAATGCACTGGCGACGAGAAGGAAGTTGAGTATCCTCTGCTAACCAAGCAATACTCCAGGGTCCATCCTCAAGTATCCGCACGACCTGATAGCGTTCATGGAGTAGTGTTTGCGCTGGTGCGATACTAGTGCTGACCATTGTGGTTTGCCCCCAGAAAATTTATAGTCTTGACAATGACAGCATTAAATAGGGAACTCAGTGATGTATCTCACAAGGTTGAGGTATATGTAATTTTTTTATCGCCAAAGCTCATTCTCTGAAACAATTTCAAGTTATAAAGCGTTAAATTATCTCAGAATCAGCTCTTGTAATAATTGTCAATAATTCTCGTAAATGAGCCAAGCCTCTTCCCTTACAAAATTTGATCAATTTTAAGTACAGCTCTCAGTTCTTCTAACGGTGCCCCTTCAACTGTGGAGAAATCAAAGCGGCACAGATTTTTTGTTTGCAGTTGTTTTCCCTGTTTGACTCCTGCATCAAAGATTTCGTAATGGTGTTCAGTGAACCGATAATTCTTGGGATAGAGAAACCGAGAGGCCCACTTAAATATCCAGAGGTGAAGCTGATTGAGGGAGATGTCATTCCCCATCGTGAAGCCAATGATAAAGGCTTCATCCTCTGGAGACTTCCCCCGATCAAGCAAGAGATGCAGGTAATCATGTTCCTTTAGGGGAATCGCTCCCGCAAGGGCGAGGGGACTCTCTGGATTTTCCAAGAGCCATATGATCCAAGGCACCTCAGACTGTTTGATGCCGCCAAAGCGCTGGTAGGCATGCAGCAAAGATTCCGCCATTACACTACCCTCCAACTCGTCTAAGCTGAATCTCTGTGCGCTG
>CALDHF010000058.1 GCA_937941595.1 uncultured Acaryochloris sp.
TCTCTTAACATCAGGCAGTTTTCCTTTAGGTGAGAAGCTGCCCCACAATCACAAATAAAGACAATAAGGATCCAACAAACCCTAGGGATCGTAAGAGGGGGATGCCTGCAATATAGGCACCACCATGAAACACTCGACAAGCAACCATACTGATGGCCGCTAGATTAACCGTGGAATTGGCTTGGCCTGAAATCTGAGCCACTAGCAAGACCACCAGTAGCATGGGGAGATTTTCGAAGTGGTTTCTTTGAGCACGTTCTGCCCGCTGAGCCCACGGGGGAATCTCTGGCATAGTCTCCCGATTGCTCATGGCCCATTCCATACCGCCCGCAGCAAAGCGAGCCAGCGTCGGGGCATAGTTCAGAGGCAGAGACCATAGCCCCAAAATGAGAGCACAGGTGAGAACAGTTGTCATAGTCAGTCCATTGAGGCCAATCACTACAGTCCTAATGGTACTGAGCAATGTATCCGTCGTGTGTTCTGGGATACTAATATCTTCTACAGTCTTGGTCCTACCTGCTATGACAGAGCTGGCAACACAACCTCAGAACTAGGGATTTGGTATCCCCTCGATCCCTTCTTCTAAGCAGATTGATATTCGAAACTATCTTGCGATCGCAACAATGATGTCGCTCCCTGTACCGTCAATGGCGGCGCAAACAAAAAGCCTTGGCCATAGGCACAGTTGAGGGAGTTGAGATAAGCCAACTGGGTCTTGTTCTCAATCCCTTCAGCAACAACCTTTAAGTCTAGATTATTAGCCAGCAAAAGAATCGAACGAATAATGGCCTGACCTTCCTCACCCATATCAATACGCTGAATGAAGGATCGATCAATTTTTAAAGCACTAATCGGTAAGCTGTATAAGTAGCTCAAGGATGAGTAACCCGCACCAAAATCATCTAGATAGAGCTCTAACCCCAGCTCTCTCAGTTGAGACAGTAACATCACTGTCATATTGTCGTTGCGAATAATCGAACTTTCTGTAAGCTCTAAGGTGAGATGACTTGGATCAATCTCACTTTTAGCCAAAATATCAGCAATTGTGATGGCTAAATCAGTGTAAAAAAGTTGCTTGGCAGAGACATTTACACTGATTTGTAAAGACTGGTATTCAGGCAGCTGTTGCCATTGACGAAGCTGATCGCACGCTTGTCGGAGTACGGACAGGCCTAAATTTTGGATCATGCCAGATTCTTCAGCAATATCAATTAAATCCTTAGCGGCAATGGGCTGATGATCGCTGTCAAACCACCGAATTAGCGCTTCAAACGCATTAATAGCGCCAGTTTCCAAATGAATAATAGGTTGATAATAAATCTCAAAGGTCTGGTTTTCGATGGCCTTCCGCATCTCAGTTTCCAGTTGTGATCTGGCAACGGTCTGTGATTGCATACCCGTATTAAAGACTTGATGACAGCCTTTACCTGCAGACTTGGCTTGATACATAGCTATATCTGCATCTTGCATCACTTGCTGGGCATCTTGATATCCAAAATTACTCAGTGTGATGCCAATACTGACGTCAATAAAGACTTCATGGGTACCCAAATTAAAGGGCAATATGAGTTGTTGTCTGAGTCGAGCTGCAGCAACCTTGGCATCTTCTAAACTTTGAATCCCATTGAGTAACACCACAAATTCGTCGCCGCCTAGGCGAGAGGCCGTATCTCCTGGGCGTAAAGATGCTAATAATCGCCCAGCAATGCCAATGAGTAATTGATCGCCAATCCCATGGCCCATGCTGTCATTGACAATTTTGAAGCGATCTAAGTCCAGAAATAAAACAGCAAATAAATAATCGGGATAACGTTGAATTTGTTGGAGAGACTGTTCTAGACGGTTGAGGAATAAAGCCCGATTCGGAAGATCTGTTAACGGATCGTGGAACGCATGATGTAGAAGTTGAGTTTCCTTTTGATAATGTTTTAAGGCACCACTTAAGCTGGCAACCAATGTCATGAGAATGGTGATATCTGGGGCAGACCACTGTTGCTGAATCTGACGATTTTCAAGACTCATAAACCCCCATAACTGGTTTTCAACCCAGATGGGTAAGAGTAGAACTGAGCGAACACCTGCTCGAATTAAGTGGGCCCGTTCTGGACTATCAAAGTCGTTGGTGATCTGTGAAAAGGGTTGCTGACGCACGAGAGCCTGGTACCACCGACGTTGCCGGACTAGAGCAAACGGCATTGACCACGGTAAGTGCAAACTAGAGGCAGTGGATGTTTTTTGAACCCAGGCATAGCGCAATTGAGGGGTTGGGTCTTGGTCGTCACCAGCAGCGTTGAGTTCACAAACGTAGATTCGATCAACGCCTGTGGCCCCACCAAGGACGGCCAACGCTTTGGTGACGGCAGTATTGAAATGGGTGTGGTTTAATAAATGCTGACTCGCTTCGCTGACAGCCGCTAATAACGTCTCGCGGTATTTTAGGGCAATCAGATCATTCTGATAAGCGGTGCGATCTAGCCAACAGCCAACGATCTCTAGTCCTGGTCCAGTGGGCTTAGGGACGAGATGGAATATATTTTGGACCCAGCGATAGCCTAACTGCTTATGGTAAAAGCGATATTCGCATTCTTGCCAATCATCTAAAGATCCCTGACCTAAGATGGCGATGACTTGAGGTCGATCCTCTGGGTGAATCAGCGATAACCAACTTTGGGGTTTGGCCAATAGCTCTTCATCGGTATAACCAAATAAGTTGGTAACGCTTTGAGAAATAGCTGTTAAATCGTACGTACCAGGGCGACTGCTGTAGATGGCGGTTGGACAAACAGCATACAGATGACTTAACGATGGTTTTTGCTTGCTGTTCACAATCCTACACAGATGAGAGGGCTTCCAGCTGGATTTGCATTGGATGGATGCAATAACTTAGATGTTGCAGACGTTATAGATGTTTCGGTGCTACCTTAGAGCGGACTCTAGCATCAACCGCCCCCCCTCAAAGCGTACGAGTTGGTGAATCCGGTTGTCCTCCGCAAATATACGGACATGTTCTTTGAGAATGTTTCGTCTTGTTAACCTAGCGTTGTGCTTACACCGGTATCGTTGCATTGATGGCAATCTCTCTCTTGACGTTCGCGTTATAACAATTCAAAAGATTTTGTCATTCAAAAAGCTTGTAATCTTTTCTGAGTAACCGTTACAGTCTCTAGATCTCTCCTGCCAAAAAAATATCTCTTGTCACGACTTGGAAGGTTATTGCTCAAATCCTTTCTAACAGAGACAATAGAGCTAAAGCTGCATAAGCAGTTCTCTCTCATTACCGTCCAGTG
>CALDHF010000059.1 GCA_937941595.1 uncultured Acaryochloris sp.
TATCGAGGTGTCGTTGAGTTACTGCGTGATTATTGGATTGGTCGATTAGTATCTTGAGTTTGGACTAATGACAGTCAATGAAGTGCACCGGCTGCCTTAAGGTCAATGAATCATCACACTCATTGCCCTTATGATTTTCGAACATCTACGTCAATTTCGCCAAAATTGGAGCAAGTAAAGATGCCCTCTTTGAGCTGATGGATGCGGTTCTCATGAGTCCTAACCTGCGCTCCTTTGTGTGCTTGTCACAACATCCAATCTTTCATCGTCAATGGTCGAGAACCTATTCAGCATTGCATGACAGCCGTATCCATCGAGGCAAACTCCATCGGTATTTAGTTCAACAAATTTCGGTTCAAGAGCAGCCTCTACTCGTAGGAGATAGCAGTCATTGGAGTCGCCCCGAGGTCAAAATCAATTACCTCCGGTAGAACCGGAGGTTTGGTAGAGAACCCCTGGAAGAGGATTTGGGCTGCGCCCGGAACAAGTTCATTTATTCAACCTTACGCTCCTCAGCCTCTTGGTGACGAATATAACGACCGATAACTTCTTCATCTCTTCCTACTATTGCCACAAAATAGCCACGAGACCAAAACTTGTGAACGGTATGATTTTCCCGGCGATTCTCGACCATAGACTTTTTGATGCTGCATCAGAGATGTGTAGCAACTAAAGTCTCGCCCTGAAAGTACATAGTTTTGGACTAGCGTGTTTAGGATAATAAAGTCCGTGTCAATGCATAAGTCCTGAGTGATATGCTCATGTCAGTGTTCTCATCACCCATGATGGTGAAATCCCACGAAAAATTTTAATTGTGTGGGTAACGAGAGAACTAAGTTCGAAGTTTCATTCCCCGGTCAGCTTGACGTCACTCCAGCAACAAGGCAAGCGGTAACGATATTTCTGGAAGCGTATCGTTTTTATCCAAGATTATGTTGCCTACTGATCTACTCGTGCACCGTTATCAAGGAGAAGCCATTGTCCCGAAACGGTTAGCAGTGAATGCTGAGAATATTGCGATCGCAGCAGAAGCCATCACCTGTTTCGCACAGGCCTGCAATCACACCAGAGGAGAACTGAGCCAGCGACTGCAAAAACTAGAAGGTGACGGTACTGATTATCGAATCAAACGCGGACTAACCCACCTATTGTCCAGTGGATTTTGTACCTTTGAAATCATTAGCCCCCTCGATCCACCGAACTTGCGCCAGCGCGCATTTATGCTGGCAGCCCAAACCCTTCACAGTCCCGCGGCAACCATAAAAACCCTAGAGCGTTTAGCCGTTAATTTAAGCCAGGAACTAGAACGAGATGTCAGCGCCGTACAAATTGGAGAAGGGCTATATGCAGATCGTCCTGACAATCAGATTCTAACTACCTTTGAAGCTCCTACCCCAGAGGCTCTGCTCCATCGCTATAATCTGTCACAGGTGCAGGGCATTTTTTATAAAGCCACTCACATTGTCATCAATGCACACCGTAACGATCCAGGGGAATACAAGCTTCTGTTTCGATATCTCAAGCTCTTTTGCCTGATGGCTTATATCGAAGGGGATGCTGATCAGGGTTTCACCCTTAAAATCGACGGACCTGCCAGCGTATTCAGTGCCAGTACCCGCTATGGATTGGCTCTCGCCAAGTTATTGCCCGCTCTCTTACATGTAACTCGCTGGAGTTTATCCGCTACCCTATCCAGTAAAGACACCTACACACAAAAAACACGCACGAGCCAATTTTCCCTTGATTCAGACTGTGGCTTGGTTAGTCATTATCCACCCGGTAAACCCTATGACAGCATGCTGGAAGCGAGCTTTGCAAAACGCTGGCAGAAAACGAAAACTGACTGGAAGCTAGAGCGGGAGATTGATCTCATTCCCATCCCCGGCAGTGTGATGATTCCAGACTTTCGCTTAGTTCATCCAGATGGCCGCACCTTGTTGCTGGAAATCGTAGGTTACTGGCGACCAGAATATCTGAGAAAAAAATTCTCACAGGTTCAAAAAGCGGATCGCACAGACCTAATTTTGGCAATTTCAGAGCGACTCAACCTTGACAAAGCTGGGGTAGACTTTCGTGATACGCCCGCCCGCTTGGTATGGTTTAAAGATAAGCTCTCTCCTAAATCAGTATTACAAGTATTAGAAGACTAGATGATGTAACACCTCCTGACCCCACACCTATCATTTTTTGCAGTGCTGCTTTACCAACAACGTATTAGCTATAACCACATCTTTCTGTACCAACAATAGGGTAGTAACAACCAACACACTCCCAAGCACTATGTTCATGCTGATGCTCCTACTCCAGTTGGCTTCTGGCTCTTGAAAGGGACCGCTGACTACAATCCACCTCAATCAATAGTAAGCAATCACACCTGAAATTTCTTTTAAAGAGGTTCTCCAAGACCCTAGGTTGGTCGTCATGGCTATATCCAGTCTTTGAATTCCTACCTAAAAAAGTTCTAACACCTATTAATCATGGTTTATATACCTAAAATATTCGTTCTGGTCTGAGCAACAATCTCCTTCACTATGGCGTGGCATAAGATCGCGTTCAAATACCGCCACCAAGGCAATAATAGCCACAACTGATAATTACATTGTGCTGACATTTGAAGCTCATAGCTGAATTCGAGGTGGCTTAACCAAAGTTCGGCAGCCCCGCTGATTCAAATGACGACTGATCATTGATGTACCTCTGACCTTGCTGGAAGGTGCATCTATTTTTCAGCTTCTGATAAAGTCTAGTAGAAAGCACTCGCTCAATTTAGATAAAAAGAACGATTAGACACCATGGCACCGAAAAAAGTATTGGTAACGGGAGCGACGGGACAAACCGGATCGATCGTAGTCCATAAATTACGTGATCTTAAAGATGAGTTTGATATCGTCAGCTTTGTCCGTTCTGAAGCCAAGGCGAAAGAAAAACTAGGCTCTATAGATGGAACCGTCGTCGGTGACATCACTGACCGTAACAGTGTTGACCAAGCTATTGCAGGGTGTCAGGCTCTAGTGATTCTTTCAAGTTCTGCCCCAGTCGTAAAAGGAACACCTCAGCCAGGACGACGACCCGAATTGGAATTCCTACCAGGTGCTTTTCCGAAAGATATTGACTACAACGGTCAGAAGAATTTAATTGATGCAGCAGCTGCTGCTGGGGTTGAACATATTGTCCAAGTTGGCTCTATGGGAGGGACAGATGAGAATCATTATCTTAATTCCCTGGGGAATGGCAATATCCTAATTTGGAAACGAAAGGCTGAACAGTATCTCATTAATTCAGGTATCACCTATACCATTATCCGTGCGGGGGGATTGATGGATGAACCGGGCGGTCGACGAGAAATTATTGTGGGCAAAGATGATGCTTTCTTTATTCCAGATAGCAATATGCCTCATAAGTTGCCCCGTGCAGATGTTGCGGCGGTAGTGGTTCATGCTTTGCGAGAACCACTTGCTCGGAATAAAGCCTTTGATGTTGTTACCCGAGAAGAAGGTGAAGCAGCCCCTACCACTGACTTCGCTGCACTATTTGCTCAAACCAAATCTGGCCTATAATCCTCCCTTTAAGGACAATAAAGCTTAACTTCAGGGCTGTTTTGGGCTATCTAGACTTTGATTAGGGACATCAATTATGTAGTCGTCCCCGAAAAATTCGAAAACATAGTTTGCATAGAAGGAATAGGGGTAGGATCACCAGAAAAAGAGTCTAAACCGCAAAAACCTGGTGAAATGAGCCCTGGATTCCCCCCACCAACTCAACCCAGGCCATCCTTAATCTAAACTCACGCATGACCTGGACCTTGCCCCAAAACATTGGACATTCTCCTAAATCATTTCCTTCAATATTGGAGTTTTCACTTTTTCCAGTAACGGTGAAATTTAGCCTGGATGATTCACCAGTCACTTCATTTCTAGCTATGAGAATACTTCAAAACACAGCTTGTTTTATCTATCCAACGCTGAGCTTAGCAGATCAACAAGGCTTGGAGAATATCCCAAAATCATCATGAATAATAGGTTAGAGCACCTTCATTCATAGTTTCGAACTCTACAGAGATATGGATTCAGCCTCAACAGCTTGAACTTAGATTATCAAAATCTTAAATTTACAATTGCTAGAATGCCATGCTTCCTGTCTACTGCTACTTCGGTCATACTAAAACAGTCAAAAGCATTGATATAGAGCTGTTATAGACAATAATTACAGTTGCATGTGCAAGGCCAATTATCGGTTCTGCGACGTTTCAAGCGATTTTAGCTTGCACTATCTTGTCGATATAGCTTGAAAATTTCATGCATTCATAAGAGTTTCGAGCATTTATAGACTTTTTCAGAAAGTCCTACTTCTACTTCCTAGCTGCTTTAATTATAGTGATGCCACAGGATGCAGTAAGTGCCTGTCATTGCGGTGATCATCATCACTGTTTATACCAAAGAAAAGCAATAATATTCTGTTGTCAAAAAAAGTTGGACATGAAATTACTAAGAATTCGGCCTACTTACACTACTCTCAATCAGCCATACCTTTATACAATTCACAACCTACTTAGCAACAACAAAACTCATTTTCCAGAAGCTGATTCCGGCAAAACAAAAAAGGGGTTCAATATCCTAGCAGCCACCAATACCTAAGCTGTTTGCCAATTCAACTCAACCATGTTCAAGAAAGTCATCTCTCCGTGTCTCTAGACAAACGATCAAACGAGTTCTTAAACAGATGCCAACTTATTTGCATCTGCTTCGTTAAGACACAGCAAGATAACCTCTACCCCAAGAGTATCTAGAGAAAACAGTCATTAGAAAGACTGAAAATATAAACAGCATCATAAAACAGCTATTTTTTAAGGATGAGAGTAGATTTTCCTCGGTTCCATAGGGCTATTTCAAGCTCACCAGAGTTAATTCAAAAATGCTGAAAACTCGTTTATAGCAAAAGCACTTGTGAGGATTGATGTACGTAATAATAGAAACTTCAATTTTTCTCTCAAAAATTTAAAACAGC
>CALDHF010000060.1 GCA_937941595.1 uncultured Acaryochloris sp.
TTGGCAACACCAGCGAAATATAGTGAATCGTTATTTTCAATCCTTGGGATGGCCTGAGTTGAGTACCATCAATGCCAATCAGAAACCCTGGGGAGATGGTCCCTACGGCCGGGAACAGGCATTTGTGGGGGAGACTCGCGACAATCGGAATCGGTTGACGACGGAGGCAACAGCTCGGTTGCTGCATAGCATTGTGGGGGGTGTGTCGGTATCGGGGATGAGATCGCAAGCCATGCTAGCCCTGATGCAGCGCAACCTCGATCCTCAAGAACTTGCCAAGGATCCCGAGAATCAGGTCACGGGCTTTATTGGGGACGGGGTGCCTCTCAATGCCAAGGTCTGGTCCAAGGCGGGCTGGACCAGCACGGTGCGCCATGATGCCGCCTATCTCGAATTACCCTACAAACATCCCTATCTCTTAGTGGTGTTCACCGAAGGCAAACAGGCGAGCGATAACGCCGAAATTATTCCGTTTATCTCTACTAAACTCGCTGAGGCTGTCCCCACTTACGATCCCTAATCACCAGGTTGGATCGGTGAATAAATTGATGGTGAGTTGAGCATAGCCAGGGGGCACAGAAGAGATGCAAGAGCATAACTCGCCAATTTCCTCGATATCCACCTCACAGGCATGACAAGATCCCATCAAGCAGCCCGTTGGGATGTCTACCCCCGCCCGTTCTGCCACGGTTAATAAAGGCTCGCCAATGTCAGCCTCAATAGTGACGTTATCGGGCATAAAGTGCACGGAGACTGCCAAAACTAGACCTCAAACGAATTTGGATTAGGGCTGGATGATATTGATCAATTTTAAGGAATTTTTTGAAATAGTTGCTAGCAACTCGCAGTCCATGAAGAGGCTACTGCTTAGGCCCCAGCCGCAATCTGCATAATTGTGTTCCCTCAGAACGATAGCTTGTTGTACGTCTAGTAAACCCTTCATGATTATTTAAGTACGGATTGATATACATCACTGAATTCGCCTTTTGGAGTGGATACACTACTGGCAAGTTAGGGATTGCACCTCCTCTAAGGGGGGACTGCGGCTACTCCTAGCATCCACGCTAAGCAATTGAAACTATCTAGTGCTGGAAATAGTCCTCATTAAATAGACCTGTCCTATTGATCAAGCGAAGAGAGATTGTATAGAATTCAAGCGGGTTTCTGAAACGTTGTGGCTAGGTCATGTCTTCAGGCTATTTAAGGATTAAACTGAGCGCCTAGGTCTGGTTATTGCTATTGCTTTTTTCCCTTTATGGATAGGCTGAATTGAAAGTGCCTCTTAAGATTGATGATTGACATATCAGGACAAGTCATTGCATATCGGTATCTCGTGCTAGAGACTCTGGCACAAGGGTCGTTTGGGACGACGTATTTAGCCCAGGATACCTATTTGCCCGAACAGCCTAAATGCGTGATCAAACAGCTCAAGCCCGAGTCTAGTGATCCCAACTTCCTACAAATAGCCCGGCGGTTATTTGAGCAAGAAGCGAGTGTATTAGGCACCTTAGGAAGTCATCCTTACATCCCGAAGCTGTTGTCTTACTTTGAGGTAGATGAGGATTTCTTTCTAGTACAAGAATTTATTGATGGCATCTCCATTGGGGAGGAACTAAGTCGGGGAAGAAAGTGGTCAGAAGTCGAAGTTAAGATTTTTCTGACAGAATGCTTAGAAATCCTCAAGTTTGTTCATGGATTAGGCGTGATTCATCGTGATATTAAACCGGATAACTTAATTCGGCGATCTGCGGATCAGTCTGTATTTCTGCTAGATTTTGGGGCTGTCAAGCAAATTAGCCTCAATCAAACTCACGTTGTTGAGACCACCATCGCCGTGGGCACCCCTGGGTATATGCCGGATGAACAAATCCGGGGTAGACCTCACACGAGTAGTGACATTTACGCATTGGGCGCCATTGGTATTTATGGATTGACGGGCATCCGGCCTGTTGATTTTGAGCGCAGTGAGGAAGACGAAATTCTCTGGCAAGATCAGGCCGTTGTGAGTGCGGGTCTAGCGGGGATATTATCCAAGATGGTCCGTCGGGATTATCGCAAACGCTACCATTCAGTTGAAGATGTTCTCATAGATTTACAGAAGTCTACCAGCCAATCTGTTCTGGAACTTTCGGAGATGGAGACTGGGATTCAGGCGGCCCAGACTGATCCCGGTATTGCCCCTAAAACCCTAGACCCATCATCAACCGTCTCCCCTCTCAACCCACCTGAAAATTCGTCTCAAGGCTCGTTAGCTTCCCCTGGCACCCCCAAGACTAATGTCCAACCGCCCCCTGCTCCTGAGAAGGGGACAGCCCCAGTGTATGCGGTCGGCAGTAACGGGCAGAAGCGCAAGCGCACCGCTCTTAAAGTGATTTTGCCTTCGACGGTGTTAGTCGCTGCTGGCGTGGGTGGCTTTTTGCTCTTCGGTCGCAATGAGCTTGCCCAAACCGCTGCTCAACTGACCCAATTGCATGAGCAACAGAAATATTCTGACTGTATTGATGTCGGAGAATCAGCCCTCTCAGGTATAAATACTCTGAATCGGAAACTCATCAATCCTTTATCAAAATGCTACTGGGGTCAGGCCAATCAACTGGCCGAACAAACTAAGTTTGGGGATGCAGTGCAGCTCATCGGTAAAGTCCCCCAGCAAAGTACCTATCATTTTCGGGCACAGCAAAAAGTAGATGAGTGGTCTGATCGTCTCTTGCAAGAGACCAGAAAGACCTATGACGTTGAGGGGAATTTAAAAGAGGCCGTGGCCTCAGTCGACCACATCCCGGAGACGAGCGTTGTCAAACCTCAGGCTGAACGTCTGGTAAAACAGTGGCAAGACCAACATAATGCCCAGCAGAAAAAGATCGATACGGCAAAAAAAGCGCTGAAAGAGGGGCGTGCTGAAGATGCGATCGCAACAGCAAAACAGATTAAAACCCCAACTTATTGGAAAAAGATAGCAGACCAAGTCCAGAAAGATGCTAAAGCTGCGATTGCTAGCCGACCAGCAGCGCCAGCCTGGACTCCTTCTCCTCCAGCAGCAACGGCTCCGACCTCATCACCAGCAGCACCAGCCTGGACTCCCCGTCCTCCAGCAGCAACGGCACCCAGATGGAGAGCCACCCCTAAAGCCCCGGCCTATCAGCCCCCTGCTCCAGCTCCTGCCCCTTCCCCGGCAGAACCCGCACCACAATCTACCCCTCCCGCCTATCAATTACCACAACGCACCCCTCCCGCCTATCAACTATCGCCTCCCTCTCCACAACCTGCCCCACCACCGCCGCAGTCTGCTCCAGCTCCAGCCGCTTCCCAAAAAGAAGTGGTGAATATCTGCCCGGGGCCTTTATGTGCGGAATAAGCGGAATAGGATGACGGACCGACGTTGTCTATGTCATCCAGCGCTCAGTTATTTTTTCTAGATCCATAGCAAAACTATCCCGGTCCGCCATACTGATTGAGCATCTTTTTAGGTCATCTTTTCAGTTACTAAAGCATTCAAGGTATTGCCATGACTTATATCCCTAGACTTCTCTTCACTCCTTCAGCAGTCGCAGTACTGGCCTTGACGTCCATCGTCACGACGATGGACGTCAAGGCGGAACCTGTGTCTGACACCAGTATTCCGGCCGTGCCAACGTCTCCCTCCGTAGACAGTGCAACATCGCCCCAAATTAAACCGGGAATTTCGCCAGATCAACCCGCACAATCCAAAATTCGCTACGAATGCAAGAATGAAGCGAACAAGCTATCCACCGTTGCCCATACTGAACGAGGCACGATTGAGCTGATTGTTTGGGAAAGTAACTATTTTGGGTCAAAATGGTCTCCTCTAAAACGATGTGAAGCCGTTTCAGAGCGTTTTCAACTCTTTTCTAATCAGCGATTGCTGCGCTTTGTTTCTACAGGAAATCTGAATAACTACAACGTGATTTGCATTTCCGAAAAAGCGGGTAATTGTATTGATCAGGGATTACTGCTTACCCTGGAACAGAAAGATCAGCCCACACAAGTATTACGCCAATTGTTTAATTATCGCGCCAGTATTCGCCGGGGACCTCGGAAAAAAGAGGTCATCGATTTTGAGCGGCTCTTGAATGAAAGAACTCCCATCTCTGCCCCAGAGACGTCTATTGACGGAGCCACTGAGCCTTCCACGGATGAGACTCCTGCTCCTAATCCATAATAGGGGTCCAATTTGTCCAAGCGTTAGAGTCTGTGGAAGGAACGCTTTGATAATGCTATTGCCAGTATTATTTTTGGGAATAAAATCTATTTTATCCGCAATTTAGCTTGATATTCTTATTCTGAAAAAGCTTTTGGTCTTAACACTCTTGAAGGATGATATGGGCCTTCTCAGAGGATTCAGGCTTAGGTAATGTTTGATGAATAGCAAGGTCTAAAAGTCCGGCAATGTGCTTCAATTTATGGAGGCTAAGTTTTCTTGTGTCTGCATATGAGGAAGATCCATTTATTGAGCTTATTTGTGGATAAAACAATGCTATTGAAGCCCTTTTATATTTGCCAGCTTAGTTTTCTGTCTTTATCTGTTTGTCTATTTTCCCAAAGCCATACTTGGGCACAGACGCGGTCTCAAAACAGCCTTCCCCTCATTCGTCAAAACGATCTAGAGCTGCCTCTTCCCTCAACGGGGACTGAGCGCTTGAGCGCCCCTCTTCAGGATGATCACTTGCAGCCTCTAAACGCTAGTCAAAATCCGGTGAGTTTAGAACCCGATCTTGGATTGTCGACCCCACCCATGGGGCAACCTCAACCTTCAATATCACCGCTGCATCAGGCTCAGGTTATTTCTGTTCAAGACATTTTCTCCCCGGTGCAAGCCACACAAGCGTTACCAGTAGCCCTGCCTCAATCCGACCAACCTCACCCACCACCTATCTCCAAAATCCCTTCCAGAGCTCCAGTTTCATCTTCCCCAGATCAGCAGCCTATTCTTAGCTCTACTCTTGCTGAGGTCAACGAACCGTCCACAATCCCGGCAAACCCGACTCTCTTCTCCAACAGGATCACTCAAGTTCCAGAGTCACCGCCTCAATCTGAACCTGCGGGGCGTCGGCCCAGGATTCGGACTCAACCCTCAGAACCCGATGAAACGCCGCTGGACTTACGACAAGAGCTATTAACCCCTAAAAAAATCTACAGCCCCAGCATTACCATTTTGACGCCTTCTGCCTATGGCAAGTCATGGCGGCAAGCCTCTGTTGGCTTTGGATTCCAGCACCGAACTCGCTTTAGCAATAGTGCAGATGGGGCCTTTGGCGTCGGTTTTGGCTTAGGCGATGCTCAAAAATATGTGGGTTTGGATGTGGGGCTAACCCTCACGGATTTGGACAACCTGGATCGAGGCATTATTAGTTTTAAACTGCATCGACAACTGCCGAGTGCTTTCGCTGTCGCCGTGGGGGTGAATGATGCTATTAGCTGGGGAGATGGTGATGTGGATGGCCCCAGTCCCTATGGTGCGATTACCAAAACCTTTGTCTTAAAAGAAAGTTCGAAAGAGTTATTGAGTCGAGTGTATGTCTCCGCTGGGGCTGGCACGGGTCGCTATCGAACTGAAAATAACGTGTTCACAGATGATGATACCCCCGGTGTATTTGGGAGTGTAGCCTTGCGGGTTGCCGACCCCGTGAATGTGATTGCGGAATGGTCGGGCCAAGATTTATCTCTTGGTCTCTCGTTGCGACCCTTTCGTCAGGTTCCCCTAATTATTACCCCGGCAATCACCGATATTACGGGAACGGCTGGGGATGGAGTTCGATTCATTTTGGGTGTTGGCTATGCCATTAGTTTCTAATCCCCCCAGTCAAGCAGAAACATTGAACCCATAGATAGACAGAAGAAAGGTATAGAAACGATGACCAAGATGTTGACAACTCGCTTCAGCAAACTGGTGGGTGTCGGACTGACGGCCTTAGCGCTCTCCGTAACCCCTGGTTTACAGTTAAGTGTCGCCCAAACAGGACCTGAACCAGGTACACCTACACCAGGCACCAACCAGTCTGATATCAACCCCACGACTGTCACTCCCGTTGTTGAGCCGGAGAACCAGTCTGATGTTAACCAGTCCGATATCAACCCCATCGTCGAGATTGATAAGCAAGATCCATCTGTGACGCCGACGGCTCCTCAAGATATCTCTATCATTGAGACCAGTTTTGCCGGGGCTTATGCCAGTAAATTTGGTCCTTTTTTTGGCGAAGTTGCTTCGGGCACTGAAATTTCTCAAGAGCTGAAAAAATTAGCACGGGCCACGAATACCAATCCAGCCTTGCTTTATGTGCTCAAAACGAACCAAGGATTGCAGGTTGTTTTAGTCACGGCCAATCAAGGAGAGTCTGAGGTGAGTCGGTCTCCATCAGACCTCAAAATTGCATCTACCCAAAATGTGCAGATTGGGCAGAATGCGCCCAGTGCTGACGATCTCGGTAGTCCAAATGTCACCTTCAAGAAAATTCCAGATGCCACCGTAGCCAAGGTGACGAAAACGGCTGAAGAATTTCAGCGTCAGATTAGCGACCCCGTTGATTTCAAATCTAAAGGCTATTTGGAATCAGCCCAGCAATTGCATAACTGGATAGTGGCTCCTCTGGCCGAAGAATTAGAGAAAAATAAGATTGATACCCTGGTGTTCGCGATGGATACGGGACTGAGATCGCTGCCCGTAGCCGCCCTCCACGATGGTCAACAATTTCTGGTAGAACAATACAACCTGGCCCTGATTCCGAGCTTTAGTCTCACGGATACGCGTTATGCTCCCATCCAGGGAACGCAAGTCTTGGGCATGGGCATTACCAAAGAAGTAGATGGGCAATCTCCCTTACCTTCTGTTGCGATTGAAATTCCGACGTTGACGAATAATATTTGGCAAGGTCAACCCTATTTAGATCCAGATGCAACCCTCTCTAACCTTAAGAAATTTACCCAAGAGCAGAAATTCGATATTATCCACCTGGCAACCCATGCCGAATTTAAGGCGGGGGATATCGACCGCTCCTTTATCCAACTTTGGGATGGCAAATTAACGCTCAAGGCGCTACGGGAGGTTGCATCTCAGTCGAAATGGAGCGATACGCCTACGGTAGAGTTATTGGTTTTGAGCGCTTGCCAGACGGCCTTAGGCGATACGGATGCTGAATTAGGCTTTACGGGCTTAGCGATTCAATCGGGGGTGAAATCAGCATTGGGGAGCCTGTGGTTCGTCAGTGATGAGGGCACCCTGGGACTGATGACGGAGTTCTATCAAAGTTTGAAGACCGCTCCGATTAAGTCGGCAGCGCTACGAAAAGCCCAAATGGCAATGCTCAATGGCCAAGTTCGGATCACAGATGATGGCCAACTGATGTTATCGGATGCCACTCAAATTCCCCTGCCTGACATTTTTGGGGAGCGGGGTGAGGTTGATTTTACCCATCCTTACTATTGGTCTGCTTTCACGTTGGTTGGCAATTGGAATTAGACCAAGATATAGATTGCAACAGTATTCTCTGCTGATTGTGCTTGCTTTTTAGGTTTGTTTGTTCACACTGTTCATTGTTCATTCTAGAAAATCGGGGACACTGCTTCCAGTCCGGTGGGGGAATATCGGGAAGATTTTGTGCAGTTCATAAGTGGATTGAGGCCTAATTCATCGACGAGACCAAAAATAATTTTATAGGAATACCAAAATCCATGAATCCCATCTTTTACGGGCCGACTTCTAGCTGTTTCCCAGCCTGCCACGAGGCCGCGAGGATAGGAGTCTGCAGATCATCATACCCTTGGGAAACGAGATGATAGGTGGCGACCAAGCCAGCTTAACCCGCGCCCACGACGACAACACGTTTTTTGGAGTCAGAGGTCATAGCTTTTAGAGATTGAATGATTGGTGACCAATTGCCGTGTTTACAATGACATGAAAGCTACGGTCCTTGCATGGATGTAACGACCAGAGATGAGTCTCAGATAAAGGCTAGCTGCAGACTGACAAACACCATAAATGGCCATTATGATTGTGCAGCAGGTGCGCAAGTCGGGAACGTTAGAACTGTCATCGATTTTTTCTCGTTCGTCGATGTCGATGCTCTGTTGCCCTGGAACCTATGTTGCTTAATCGCCATAAGGGGCTGAACCGCTCCCTACTTACATTCGTCGTTGGTTTAAAACTCAGCCTGTTGCTATCGCTAGCTTCCCTGGCTCCGAGTCAGGCAATTCATTGGTCTGAGGTTCCTGATCCACGCCAAGACAATAATTGGGTCATGGATAGGGGAGATATCCTCAGCATTGAGAGTGAAGCGAAACTCAATCAGATGCTCTCGGACTTGGAAGCCAAGAATGGGATCGAAATGGTAGTGGTCACTGTGCCAGAGGTACACCCTTTAGGAGATCCAGAAGAATTTGCCCTTACCCTTTTCAATACATGGAAAATTGGTAAGAAAGGGCAAAATAACGGTGTGATATTTCTGGCTTCTAAAAAGGAACGCCGTACAGCCTTGGAAAAGGGATCCGGTTTAAGGTCTGACCTGACGTATAACCAGGCGGCTGACATTATACAAACCCAGGTCGCTCCCCAATTAGAGCAAAATGAGTTTGATGAGGGCATTGTCAATGGTGCTCAGGCCATAATCCAGATTCTTGAGGATAAAAGCGATGACTCTCTTTCGTTTCTCCAAATCGTGATGCTGATTGGTATGGCTGCTGCTTGGTTCTATCTTGTGAAGGCCTTGTGGGGCTTTTTCCGAGGATGATGACTTTAGTGGGCATTCCCAGGCCAAATCCTGCCGAGTTGAGTTAGGAATTCTGATGTTGCGCAAAACGCAAGGTTTCAAAAGACCTAGAGGCGGTCCGTGGTGAACGGCTGTTCAGAATTACAGATGCCATTTTGGGCATGCTAGGGATATGCAGTGATAACCGCTCAAACGTCTGATACAGACTTAATCCTGATAGAAATATGCTCCTCAATAGACTGAAATGTCGTAAAGGCAAGCTGCTGATATTCCTATTGGTACTGGGTTTTAGCTTGTTACTATCGCTCTTTTTATTAGCCCCGAGTCGAGCTATTTCGGTGGCTGATGTCCCCAATCCTCAGCAAGACAACAATTGGGTGATGGATATGGCCGATGTACTCAGTCTTGACAGTGAGCAAAACCTGAATCAGATGATCACAGCATTGGAAGAGACAAACGGTGCTGAAATAGCAGTGGTGACTGTCCCCGACACCAAACCTTCAGCATCACCCAAAGCGTTTACAACAGAGCTTTTTAACACCTGGAGCATTGGTAAACAGGACCAAGATAACGGTGTACTAGTGATGGTCTCAAAGAGAGGCCACCAGGTTGAAATTGAAACGGGTGATGGCATAGAGGCAATCTTGCCTGATGCCCAAATTGGGAACATCATTCGCACTGAAATGCTTCCAGCTTTTAAGCAAAAGGATTATGAAACAGGCATTGTTAACGGTACTCTAGCCATCGCCATAGACATTGAGCCTAAGATAGTCGTACCGGAAGCTTTAAACCAAAAGGCAATAACCCTACGAGAAACTCGTACACGGGAAGAAATTCCCAAGGTTACACATAAACAAGCACAACTCAAGCGTAGACATAATCGCTTCGTTGCTAAACAACAACGGCGAGTACAAGTCCTCAAAGAGCAACGACAACGATTACCGACTTATAAACAGCTGACTACCGCTGGGGCATTGATTACTCTTATGAGTCTGGGCTTATTGTTATTAATGGCGCGACGACAACTTTACGCAGCACCGTTTTTACCTACCCCTATTACTAAAAACAAGCTTCAGGAAAAGTTTCTGAATCAAGGAAAGACCCTAAAAATTGCTAATTTTCAGCTACAGTCGATTGGCCCGATCGCTGTCTACAAAATTTTGGCCGGGATGGGGTTGGTGATGATGAGTGCAGGGTTGATGGGTTGGGCTGTTGTCATTTTGATGAGATCAGCGTGGTTCTTTTTGGCACTACCAACAACGGTAGTAGGATTAATTGAAGCCCAGTCTTTGCTCTTGCATTTCGTCGCACAACTGTTTTTCCAATTTCAGTCAAACCTTTGCCAACGTCTCAATTTGAAGGCCGTATCTTCGAGAACAGCCTACCCGACCACATCAGCTTTTAAATCTGTGAATGTATTGGCTTTGATCCTCGGGATTTTGTGTTTGATGTTCTATGCTACTCCTGCTGCGATGAGTGTTACTGATCCAAACAGCACTTTTGCCGTAGATGTGACATCTGCTCAGTTTGCAGCAGTTTTTTCTCTCATCGTTTCTCTATTGTGCTTTAGTGACCTTTACTCGGAAAAGTGGACATTTCCGAAGAGTCCATAACTCCAAAAGAATGTTCAGATGAGTCAAAAGCCTTACGGACTATTTTTATCCATCTAAATAGCATGACGATATCTTGTTTGAAGTCTGTTCTGTTGCCAGACTGTGGGAGCACGTAAAATCAACCTGATAGAGTCTCCGCCGAAGAAGCGATATAAACATTGGGAAAAGCGGAAACTTTCGTTTCCCGAGGTCGAACGCAGTTCCTTGCCTCGTAGTAGCTGGTTGAGCAGTAGTTCTAGCTTTGGCTCCAGGTTAGGAAGTTCTTCCAGTAGCTCATCTAGCTCTAGCTTTGGTGGAGGTAGCAGCGGGGGAGGGTGGAGCTGGCGGTAGCTGGTAGCCGTCTTAGTCTGATTAGCTTTGGTCCTTAATTGATCTATCGTTTTTGCCCCTATGATTCCGATAACGTTATTCCTGAAGATTTAGTTTCGATTGTTTTAGAGAAAGCAGGCCATCTCTATCTCCAAAAACGGGTTTCCAAGGGTATTCTCTTGACCAACTGATGGATGCAGGTTCAGAGGCCAACATCCCGCCAGAGTTAATTCAGCAGGCTTATAAACAGCTTCAGCAGGAGCAAGCAAGCAGAAGCTAAACAACGTCAGGTAAGTCGGCGAAGATAATTAAGGATTGGGGGTGCGATCGCAACTACCGTAACCATACTCGGAGCCATTTGGTTCGGAAGCACCTACCACTATCTCACCGCTGCCAAATCCACGGTTGAAGGCAAATGGGCCCAGGTCGAGAACCAACTCCAACGCCGAGCCGATCTGATTCCCAAACTCACTCAAGTTGCCCAGTCCTATGCTAGTACTGAGAAAGAGATAATCCGAGAGCTGACCCAAGCCCAGACTGCTTTTTTGCAGGCAGAGACGATGGCTCAGCAGCAAGCTGCTAATCAGGTGATGCAGGATGCGATGGTCTCCGACCGGCCTGCGGCCATCGCAAACTTCAAAACCGTCGCCACCTGCAACCCCTCCCTGCAGTCCAGCGAATTGTTTATCAACCTCCAGTACGAAGTTGCCGGGACTGAAAATCGTATTGCCACTGAACTAATGCGCTACAACCAAGCTGTACAAACCTATAACCAGTCTTTGCAAGCCTTCCCTTCGGCTTTAGTGGCGAAGAGTATGGATTTTACATCCCATCCCTATTTTCACCACAATCCCAACTGAATCTTTGGTACTCCGATAACGGTGCATCTTGACCTGGGCACCTTACAAATTATTGTTTCAGGCTCTCTATTCCCTAAACTATGTAATTCTGAACAGTGTAAATCCTGGAACAATAATAGGTCATTCGTAGACGCTATCTACGATGTAGTGACACCTGGATACATTGCTCACACGGAGGAGAGTCTATGCGGACATTGACCTGGATGGGGTTGGGATTAGGACTTGCGATGGCTGCAGGCCGGCCGGGGACCATCGCACTTGGGTATCCAACTCTAGCTCAGACCCCTCCCGCTGCATCACCTGTAGCCCCTGCCTCTGCTGTCAAAGGCGACTGTGGACCTGAACTCACCTGCGACCAGCTTCTCCAAACTCTCCAAACGCAATGGCCCACCGCTAAGCTGAATTGCACCCGCGATCGCATCCTGTCTCTTCATGTTTCCAAAAACCCCCAGGGGGGACGTCAGGTCAATGTAACCTGTTGGAACACCGAAGTTAAGAAAGGCGATCGCGATGGTTTATCTCGTGATCGGGTTCCTTACCCCGGAGAGGAGGCCCAGTTTCTCCCTCCACTTCCTCGCCGGTCTCGCTACACAGAAGCCCTAAACACCCGGTTTGCCGAACCCGTTCGTGCCAGCCAGAATGAATGCGGCTCCCTCGGCGGAGAGATCCAATTTCGCACCCGCAAAGACATCGATCGACTGGAGTTGCAATGTGTCTTTAACGTTGGGGCTGTTTTAATTGATACCGATGGTGATTTTGTCCCAGATGGCGAAACATCACAAGGAACGCCCATCGATAAAATTGTCGGCAAATTTGCCATTTCTGAGTTGGAAAAGCCCCTGGTTGCCCAGCCCTCAGACCCTAGCCCCACGGCTGATTCTGTCGCCAACGACACTCTCCTTCCCCCCTTAAATGGAGCAGATAGGGTTACGGATGTGTTCCCAGATACAGTTGACAGCTCTGCCCCACCGACAGCAACACCCACCGCTACAGGGTCAGCTTCTACAAATGCTGTCTTAGAAGCCATTGATGTTCAGGTGTTCAACCGTCTCAAAAATCAGCTTGTCCCCTTAAACCAGCCCTCAAATCCCTATGGTTTAGGCATGGATTTACTCATTTCTGTCAAAGTTAAACCGGGCACCCAATCCCCACCGCCCGGGAGTAATTTGGTACTTTCCATCAATGCTAATGGCTACAATACACCTGCTACAGGGGCCGTCTCAGCGTGGAATTCCACTCAGACTCGCTCAATCTCTTTTAGTAGCAAGGATCAGTTCAGCCACTCATTTCCATTTTTAGCAGAGTATCAGTGCTATCCCCAGGTACAGTTGACGGCAACATTAATCCAACCTGGACAACCTGCTGGGTCCAGCCTCACGAAAACCTTAGACCTGAGTTGTGCTGAATAGACTACTACTTTTCCCCTCGTCTACAGGACTTATGCAAAAGACTTGACCTAGAATTTTTAGACCCTAGATGTAGAGTTTGAGCTAGTATTCAAAACCCTAAAACGCTAGTTTCTGCGCATGTCCTGGTTGAGTCAGATGGATAGTCGTATGCTTGCTGGCTGATCAGGTATGACAACCCAGGAGGG
>CALDHF010000061.1 GCA_937941595.1 uncultured Acaryochloris sp.
CCTGAGCGGAAATTGTGGCGAACTGTGGGTGATCCTCTTAGCCCCTGCGGTGGGTATGCCTATTCCCCTCCTACCGCTGCAAATTTTGTGGATTAACTTGCTGGCCGACGGCATGTTAGCGATTGGCTTAAGCGTAGAGCCTGCGGAACGGAACATTATGTATCGCCCGCCCTATTCCCCCAATGAAAGTTTGTTTAGTCGAGGGGTCGGACGAGATATTGCCTGGATTGGTTTACTTTTAGGGGGGCTATTCTTGGGCATCGGCTACTGGAGTTGGCAAGCGGGTCAGGCCCATTGGCAAACCCTAGTCTTTACAACCCTAGCCTTTTCCCGCATCTTTCTGGTGCAAGGGATTCGCAGTGATCGAGAATCCTTCTTCAAACTAGGGATCTTTTCTAATAGGGCATTGTTCGGGGCCGTGATCGTGACGACTGTCCTACAGTTGCTGGTACTCTATAATCCGGCATTACAAACTATTTTTGAAACCCAGGCCCTCTCTGGTCCTGAGCTATTGCTCTGTATTGCGATCGCCAGTCTCGGCTTTTGGGCTGTTGAGCTGAAAAAAGGATGGAGACGTCCACAGAAGCGCTAGCCAGATTGATGAGCCGATTAGTTTGGGTTCTTCCAATTGAAGAGGCTGTTCTATTGGATTGCTGGGAGTGCTCCATCTCGATCAATCAATTCGGTGAATCTTGATGAAGTTGGTTCCTCGGGGCTGCTGCGTGGGAATACCGCCAATGATCAAAATTTTGTCCTCAGGGACCACCAGATTTTTGTTCACCAAACAGGCTTGAGCTTGGGAGACGAGGTGTTCAAAAGAGTCAACTTGATGGTCGATTAAGATGGGCTTTACCCCCCACACCAAATTCAATCGATGGTAAACATTTTCAAACGGGGTAATAGCAACCACGGGCGTTTTGGGACGTTCCCCTGCTGCCATTAAGGCGGTATAGCCCGTCGACGTAAAGGCAGCAATGTAGCGTAATTCTAGAACAGATTGAATGGCGCTTAAGGCTTCGCTAAGGGCATGGGTTTCATCCAAACAGGCGGGGGGATTATTGACAAACTCTAGGTCGGGTTCCACATCTGTAGCAATGCGGGCGAGCATTTCCACTGCTTTGACGGGATATTGACCCACCGCAGATTCTCCGGACAGCATCACAGCATCTGTGCCATCAATAATGGCATTGGCGACATCACTCGCTTCTGCTCGGGTCGGTCGGGGGTTGCGAATCATGCTGTCCAGCATTTGGGTCGCGGTAATCACGGGGAGTTTGCGCTTATTGCAGGCCCGAATAATGTGTTTCTGTAACATGGGGACTTTCTCGGCCCTCATTTCGACGCCTAAATCTCCTCGGGCCACCATGACGCCATCGCATGCATCCAAAATCGGTTCTAGATTTGCGATCGCATGGGGTTTCTCAATCTTCGCCATCACCGGAACATCGGCTGCCCCCTTGTCCGCCAAGAGCGCTTTCAAGGACAGAATATCCTCTGCCCGCCGCACAAAACTCAGGGACACCCAGTCGACACCTTGGGACAAGCCAAATTCCAGATCGTTCTGATCTTTTTCTGTCAGAGATGGCAACTGTAAATCTAGGCTAGGGAGATTCACCCCTTTGCGGCTTCCCAGGATCCCGCCTTGGATCACCTGACAGTGAATCTGATGATCCTCAACTTCCTCAACCCGTAATTCTAATAGGCCATCATCCATCAGGATAGGCGTACCCGAACGAGCCTCTTTAGCTAAGTAAGGATAGTCAATGGCAATGGTATTCGGCTGATTCTGGAAATGGGTTTCTGCGACTAAGGTCAGTCTTTGTCCAGCCACCAGTTCCATCTCTCCCCCAGGTACTAACCCGACCCGAATTTTGGGACCTTGTAAATCTTGGAGCAGGGTAATGGGCGTATCCAGTTCCATAGAGACAGATCGGAGCAGTTTTACCATCTGGGCATGTTGCTCATAGGTGCCATGGGAAAAGTTCAGACGGGCGACATCCATTCCGGCTTTGACCATTTGCCGAATGACATCCGGGGAACTACTGGCCGGGCCAATGGTGGCAACAATTTTTGTCCGGCGGGTCAGCGCTGCAATCACGATTTGGTATGGATAGGGGGCAATAGCAATCCTTCAACAATATCTTGAATAGATAACCGATCTAAAAAATTGCTTAGGAAAATCCCCTAGACCGAAAATCTCCCTTAGTCTGTATGACAACCGAGGTGTCTTTGTTCCGCACAACAACTCGAACAACCTCGCACAGGCTCTCGCTATCTCTACAGCCCTTTTTACACCATCAGGTTAAGATTCTTCTCCCCACTGAATAATTTATATATTTAGTTTCTGGTAGTTCCATCGATCGTTCAGTTCATAAAAGTCTGAAACATCGTAGGGATCAGCCTATTCTACTGGACCACTCTCCGTGATTCTTAATCGCAGGTTGCCCATAGAATGGCAGGTCTGAGGATACAGAGATGGGAGCATGACCTGGAGAACAGTGACGATGCTGGCAGATAGACCCTGGCATAGGTGTGTACCGTTCTATATTTGAGGTTCTCAATGACAATCAAGCTAGGCATTAATGGTTTTGGCCGCATTGGCCGTCTGGTATTCCGAGCCGGGATCAACAATCCCAATATTGAATTTGTGGGCATCAATGATTTAGTGCCCCCTGAGAACATTGCCTATTTATTGAAGTACGACTCCACCCACGGCCCTTTTCGAGGCACCGTATCTGCAACCCCAGACGGCATCATTGTTAACGACAAATTTATTCCCTGTACTTCCAGTCGTCATCCAGAAGAATTGCCTTGGGGACAGCTTGGGGTTGAGTACGTCATTGAAGCCACTGGCTTGTTTACCACCTATGACCAGGCCTCCAAGCATCTGACGGCGGGCGCCCAGCGAGTCGCCATTTCAGCCCCGACAAAAGAGCAAGATCCCGAGAAAGTCCCTACTCTACTGATGGGGGTTAACCATGATCTCTACGATCCCCAGAAACATCGAGTGGTGTCCAATGCTAGCTGCACCACCAACTGTCTGGCCCCGATTGCCAAGGTGATTCACGATAACTTTGGATTTGCGGAAGGGTTAATGACCACAGTCCATGCCATGACTGCAACTCAACCGACGGTTGATGGCCCCAGCAAGAAAGATATGCGCGGTGGTCGCAGTGCAGCTCAGAACATCATTCCTGCCTCTACAGGCGCGGCCAAAGCGGTCACGCTAGTGCTCCCAGAACTCAAAGGAAAATTAACAGGTATGGCCTTGCGAGTCCCCACACCTGATGTTTCTGTTGTGGACTTAACCTTTCGAACCGAGCGCTCCACCACCTATGCAGATATCTGTGCAGCTATGAAAACGGCTGCCTTTGGGGAACTCAAAGGGATTTTAGGATATACCGAAGATCCTGTTGTCTCCACCGACTTCACCAGTGATCCCCATTCCAGCATTTTTGATGCTGGGGCCGGGATGGAACTTAACTCAAATTTCTTCAAGGTTGTGGCCTGGTATGACAATGAATGGGGATACTCCAATCGCATGATTGATTTGATCCTATCGATGGCAGCCAAAGAATCTGAAATGATGGCTGTGGTCTAACGTCACCCCAACCTATTTAAACCAAACATCACTCCCTCGACTGGTCGTTAAGGGGGTGATGTTTTTAAGGAGAGGGATTGAGCAATTGTTCGGCGCGCTGTTGCCGACGTTTCTGCCACAGTCTTGCCAAAGCTCGAATACTCCGTAGGAAGCGATCCTTCTCAGCAGTAGATAACTGAGTTTGCTGCCAAGATTCCCTTGCCATCAGTTGATCCAACCAGCTCTGTAGATGGGGATGAGGTTTGAGATCCAGTCCTAATTCACAGACGATCGGTACCAAAACTCCCGCCATAATGTCAGCCAAACTCAGCTGTTCTCCCCCAAAATAGGAGGCTTCACCTAGCAACTCTGCAAACAGGGTCAATGCGGTGACCCCTCGATTTTTGGCGTAGGCTTGTTGGCCTGATTTTTGCATTAATAGCTCACCAATCGCTGGCATCAGTTCATTAATAGAGACCATTTGCACCATTCGGACTAGGGCCAACGGCTCTGCTGCTTTGGGAAGTAATGGAGGCTGCGGATATTTAGTGTCTAAATAATCCATGATCGCCTGAGATTCCGTCACTCTAAAGCCGTTGTCCACTAATACGGGAATCCGACAAAAGGGATTGAGTGCCCTAAATTCTGGGGTGAATTGTCCATCCTTGGCCATATTGACGGCGATTGGCTCAAACTCTAGTCCCTTCTCTAGCAATGTAATCCATACTGGGCGGCTGAATAGGGAGGGTTTTGCATAATAAAAAGAAATCATGATTTATAGTACGAACGATCGTGCTAAATATAAATCATTCCTTCTTATCGTTCAACCCTGAACTTCCAAACAATCTGTTTGTACAAGCGCAGCTCTGATGTTTTAGGGATTGGCAACCTACTGAACCGTCTCTGAATACTCAACTGTCGACGGTACTGACCGACTAGGGAACACTGGCGAAAGCGAAACTTTAAATAGTCAAATCGGGGGGAGAGTATGAATGAGAGGAAACCTAGACTGGGGATAACGGCTTGTTTGTGTTTGGTGGGGTTATTTGGCTGTTCGGGACCACTAGTTGCAAAATCTGAGTTTGCCCATAGTCGTTTTGACCAGGACACTTGGCCGCAAAAGTGTCAACAGCTCAAGCAAACTCTTGCTAAAGAACCCGGCATCAATCTAACCTACCAACCCCAGCTTGAGACGGTAACCATTCCATCCAGTTGGCAGCTCCACTGGTTTGGACGACAGGTTCCCATTCCGGCAATTGAGTATGCTGACGTCGTGGTGATGCAGGGCAAATCAGACTATGTCCTATTGCTCACGGGCAAAGGTGACTATGAAAATACCAAGGTGCTATTGGGAAAATTTCCCAATTTTGAACCGATGGTGAATATATTTGCGGCCCTCTCGGTGTCAGGCAAGGATACAGCCCAGACATCACCAGAAGGGATTGCGCTCACAAATCAACTGTTTGGTGGGCCGGTCGACAGTGGAGAATTATTTGATTTGGGATATCGTCATACGCTGGATGATTTGACTTGCAGTCACAAGGACTGGCAACAAGAAGTGCCAATTGCCATCTCCCTAATGATGAAAGAGATCTCGACGCCAGTAGGAACCCCAAAGGTCGCTTATGACATGAAGCCTGGGATATTAACGCTGAGCCGCGAACAAGCAGGGGACAAGTGGTGGTCTCGATGGCAGGACGACAACTATTACGCAGATATGCTTTTGCATTTGCCCAAGGGACATGAGCATGGCGCCTTGGGTCTGGCTATGGCGCGAGGAGATTGGCCGATAGCTAAGGATACGCCTCAATGGTTGACACAGTTAGAAATTGCGATCGCAGATCCGAATCGCAGTAACTGGCAAGCCCTCGCAACCGCACTGAAAGCCGCTGAGATGTCTGAAAAGAGTGTGCAGCAAGTCCAAAAGCTAATTGATAATGCATCAAAATAGCAATCCTTTTGACTGCAAGTAGGCACCCGCGTTTATGACTACAGCGTGATCTAGAATGTGTGATCGTTCATCCAAATAGACCAGGACTTACGCATTGACAAGACAGATATTTTGTAGCTTGAAGGAGACAAGTCGTTAAAGTCTTCCCTGATATCTCCTGCTAGATAAAAATCAGTACCGTAGAGAAAAAAGCTAGATTGTGCTAGATATGAATAGTACATACGAACTACAAAGATGCTTATCCGATCAGTTCATCCTGTCGCATGGGCGGATTCTGTCTGTCTGCCCTTATTAACTATCCCTGTTTCGGCAGGTTTCCCTTCCCCTGCCGATGATTTTCTCCAAAGTGAATTGAATTTACAGAATGCCCTGATCCATCGTCCAGCAGCGACATTCTTCATGAGAGTCGAGGGGGATTCGATGACAGGCTGCGGCATTTTCTCAGGGGACTTGCTGATTGTGGATCGCTCGATTGATCCCGTGGATGGCGCAGTCATCATTGCGGTGATAGAGGGGGAGTTCACCGTGAAGCGATTCTTGAGAACAGAAGGGGTGATCATGCTAGCAGCAGAAAATCCAAACTATCCGCCCATCGTGATCAAACAGGAGATGGACTTTTATATTTGGGGGGTGGTTACATTTAATGTGCATGGGCATTCAGGACAATGAGGACGTTAATTGCCCTGGCGGATGCCAACAGCTTTTACTGTTCTTGTGAATCCGTCTTTAAACCTAACTTGTGGAATAAGCCTGTCATTGTCGCTTCAAACAATGATGGCTGTGCTGTTGCCCGGAATGGACTAGCGAAGGCATTGGGAATTCCTATGGGGGCACCACTGTTTAAGATTCGGGATCTGATTGAAAAGCATAATGTCCAGGTCTATTCTTCGAACTATGTCCTATATGGTGATTTGTCCAATCGGGTGATGGCAGTCTTGGGGAGTATGACCCCAGAGCAAGAGGTCTACTCCATAGATGAGAGTTTCATCAAGATCCCGGAGTTTGCCCATGATTCAGCTACGGATTACGCACGGCGAATTCGGGCCAAAGTGGTCCAATGGACAGGTATTCCAGTATCGATTGGCATCGCCTCATCAAAAACCCTCTCGAAAGTCGCCAGCCATGTCGCCAAAAAGCAGGAGCAGTATGGTGGTGTTTTCGATCTCTCCACTGCCAACAATGCGGAGGATATTCTGGCAACATTTCCAGTCAAAGACATTTGGGGAATTGGTCGCCAGTACAATAAATGGTTGCTCAGTCAGGAGATTGAGACAGCCAAAGACTTGCGGGATGCCAATGAACGGATAATCCGCGAGAAAATGGGGGTGGTTGGTGTCCGCATACTCTATGAGCTTCGGGGAATTTCTTGTCTGCCTCTAGAGATGACCACAAAACCGAAACAGGAAATTTGTGTCTCCCGATCCTTCGGTCAGCGGATTACTGGACTTGTGGCTTTACAAGAAGCAGTAGCAGCCTATGCAACCAGGGCAGCGGAAAAGCTCCGGGAAGAGGGGCAGGTGGCAGAAGCAATGATCATCTTTGCTCGAACCAGCCCCTTTAAGTCTGAGTATTTTCGCCAATCTGTAACGGTGCAGTTTCCTATTGCGACCCACTACACCCCGACGATTGTGGAATCTGCACGAAAAGCGATGGCAAGCATCTATGAACCAGGCCGAGAATTTCAGAAGGCGGGTGTATTGATGGTGGGGCTATGTCCTGAGACGACCATTCAGGGGCACCTTTGGGAGAAGGATGAAGGATGGGAGAAACGGCAGCGACTGATGTCGATCATGGATGAGGTCAATGGACGATTCGGGCCAGGGACGATTGAAATTGCGGCTTCGGGGGGGAGGCAGATCTGGCGGATGCAGTCCAAGTGGCGATCTCCAAGGTATACAACGTGCTGGGCTGAATTGCCCGTGGTGAGTTGTTGAGAGGGATGAGGTTACGATTTTTGGTGAAGTTGGCTTAGATGTAAGACGAGTATAAATACTTGGTTGTGCAAATGATATGCTTCCACAAAATCGATGTCTTCTTCCAGGCTGCTGAACCCCAAATATGAGACTGACATTCCAGGCTGAGAATTGCTACTATCTATTTCAGTTTCAGTCAAGCATTGAGAATCTGAGCTAAGCTAACCTATGAATATGTTATATCTGGGCATCTGCTGTGCTTCAACGTTCAAAACTGATTTCGTTTTTTCTAGCTGTGGGCTTAGGCGCCATCACTCAGCCTGCTTTAGGACAAGCGATTGCACCTCGAACCCTAAAGCTAGATTCTAAGCAACTAGAACAGACAGGTCTGGTTTTATTCAAAGAAGCAGTCTATCTCAGTCAGTTTCAGCAGGTTGAACCCGCCCTGGCTCGTGTGAAGTTAGCGACCCAGCTTGCCCCTAAATATGCCGATGCCTGGGCATTGCTAGGGGGACTATACCTAAATCAAAAGCAAGTAGACGACGGGATTCAGGCCTTAGAAAAATCTCGCTCCCTCAACGCCAAAAATGCAGGCGTTCACTTCAGCTTGGGCGCGGCTTACTTTGGTCAAGGTAAATATGATCAGGCGGCCCAACTGCTCACTACAGGCCTCGAACTGAAGCCCAAGGTTCCCGAAGCCCTATTTGATTTGGGAAACACCTATTACAAAATGGGGAAGTTCAAGCCCGCCATCAAGCAATATGAAAAAGCTTTAGATGTTAACGAAAAGTTCTGGCCTGCCATCAACAATATTGGTTTAGTGCATTACGAAAAAGGCAACGTTGGCCGAGCCATCAAACAATGGGAAACGGCCATTGCTATCGATGAAAAATCTGGTGAACCCAAGTTAGCTCTTGCAGTTGCAAAGTATATCAAAGGAGATAAAAAAGAAGGCTTGACCTTGGCTAAGTCTGCCCTTGAACTAGATGGCCGTTATGGTAAGGTGTCCTTTTTGGAAGAAAATCTTTGGGGAGAGCGCCTCATTGCTGATACTGAGAAGGTTTTTGCAACCCCTGAGATCCAAACCGCTTTAAGTGAATTGGATGTCGAATCTGATGATGGAACGGCAGAAACTCCTGCGGAAGAAGGCTCAGAATCCCCCTAAACGATTTAGAATGATGGACGTTTAGATTGTGTTTTCTATCCACTCCAATCTGAGTTCATTGCATGCAGTTACTCTCAAATTAAGTCGTGGCCAATTTAGGAACTTATTATCCAAGTGATTCGGGGATTGGCGATACCCGTTTTATTAGTCAGTCCCATACCCCTTTTCAATTGCGCACGTTACAACAGAACGACTTGTCTGAAGTAGCTGCTTTACTAAGTCGGTGCTTCTACCCTCAAGAAGGGTGGCGTTCCTGGTTAAATCCCATTATGCAAATGGGTATTTTTCATGATCTCCAGTCTCGTCACAGCGTCCGGCTGACGCCTTATACAAGCTTGATTGGGATTCATTCCTATAACAATTCATCCCCTGAACTGGTTGGTACGGTAGAGGTCGCCCTTAAGTCCCTATCGCCATTTCTCCCGTTCGCGCCTGCTGTTCCCTATATCTCTAATCTAGCGGTGACCCCTCATTGTCGGTGCCAAGGGGTCGGTAAACAACTGCTGTTGGCGTGTGAAAAAATTGTCTATCAGTGGGGACATCAGCATCTTTACCTGCATGTTCTCGATGATAATGCCCCCGCCCGTCGCCTCTATGCGGAAATAGGCTATCAGTTGTCAGAGACTCCTTCTCACTGGTCTAGCCTAGCGTTTGTCCAACCTAAGAAACTACTGCTACGTAAGTGCCTTTAGAGCTTTGTTTGGGGTGTGACATCGTGAAAGTGGGTGTAGTCAATATACCGATGCCCATCTGCAGTTTGATGGAATAGGTCAATAAATTTGTAGCCCCAGCTAATATCTGTGGCCCCATAGGTATGGCGGGCATGCAAAGCCTGGGCTACCGTATCATCGATGCCTGTCAAGGAAACAATTAAACTAGCTTTGGTTCGTTCGAGAGATTCTGCGGTGGCCCCGTAGAGGGGGCTGTTCTCATCGATGGGATGCATGACGGTTAGGGTGAGAGCAAAAGAAGGGGTGCGATGGCGGAGTAGCTTGAGGTTGTACAAATGCCGCATCGAATCTCCTTCTGTGCTGATTTCATCCTGCAAAAAATAGAGATTGATTTCGGCTTCTAAGATTTGGTTGCGACGTTGGTTAGCGGTGCGGAACATCAACGTGGGCACCCCATTATAGGGGGTGATCACGGCAACACGACTGAATAAAACTCGTACAGATGGCCGAGAGAATCGAGCAAATGCTAATCCCGTGATTAAAGCTACGCTCAGGATACTAGTGAAGGCTTCTACTGTGACCACTAAGTTGGCATAAGCGGTGGTGGGATGCATGGCCCCGTAGCCGATGGCTCCTAGGGTTTGCACACTAAAGAAATAGGCATCCCAAAATGAACCGGGTGTCGCATTGGCAATGCAGTCTCCGCCCATTAAAAATGCTAGAGCAAATAAAATATTGATCACCACATAACCGCCAGCCAAAATCAGGAGAAAACCTGGCCAGGGAATGGTCAACAGTAAATGATAGGGATCTCGCCAATAGGAGTACCAATCTCCTAATCCAGCAATCGAATACTTGCCGTCTTGAAACTTCAAGTAGCTTTTTTGGGGCAGTCTTTGGGTAAATTTTCGGCGTAGGGATTGGCGACGACGATGGTTCACGAGCAGACAACTAAGGGCGGGCAATCACATCGGCTTTTTGATGTGGAGTTCAACATTATAAAGGGCAAGTAAATCACAAGTATCGTGATCGACTTGATTGGTGTCTGCTAATTCTAGGTTATAGAAATCGATGAAGTCTGTTTCAAAATGAGGGCCAGCATGCCAGGTACCGACTTCCAATTTGATAAAGCAATCTCCAGGAATTTGAAATGCGGTAATATCTGCCAACACTGGCTGTTTGGCCTCACCGGGAGGGGCAACGGCCATAAACCACGGCTTGCCAGCTAATGCCCCTAAGCATTGGGTACAGTGCTGATGGCGAGTAATCCGGGTGAATTGACAGCCCATTTGTTCCAATCGCATGATGTAAAACCGGGGGATGCCATTCTCTATCTGTAACTGAGCATTATCGGGTCCATAGACTGCACCGTCATCGGTGGCAAAAATAACTTGGCCAAAAGGCTTAAAGGTTTCAGGGGTAATCGGCTGGGCAATCAGTTGTCTGGTGCTGGTTTGCATAAAATAAGATGGGAATGATCATGCCAGAAGACATTCTAAGGGGGCAGGCACTGATTGCTCAATCGAGATCGACTCATTTCTGCCTATGAGATAGTGTCTCCAAGTTATTGCCCAACAGCATCACCCTGGCTTTTGCTGTAGTTGCTTCTAAATTTGGTCAGCCCAGCCTCAGCTTCCTGACGGCTTCTGTTTGATTCTCGTTGGTAGTTGTAGAAAGATTCCTATTCGAGAGATCTTTCTATAACTGCAAGGCTGTAAGAGAGTCACAGCTTTGCAATTATTAACGAGCATGGAGGGATTCGAACCCCCGACCCTCAGGACCGGAACCTGATGCTCTATCCACTGAGCTACATGCCCTTGCAAGGGCAGATCTTTCAATCTACCCGCTAGTATAGCGTCTATAGGTTGTTGAAATGGACGCTCGAGAAACTAAGGTTCGATGCTTAGCCAAACCCTTTTTTGCTACTGCTGGACGCTAAGGTTAGGCATTTTTCGATTTGTGATCGCAACTTGGTATGGTCCAAATCCTGACCAATCAACACCAGTTGATTTTGGGGTTGACCTTTCCAATCGTCTTCATCTAGAGAAAAGCGTTTGCCACTGAGGTGAAACACATGGCGTTTCTCGCTTTCGTCAAACCAAAGAATGCCTTTAGCTCGAAACACATTTAAGGGCAGTTGCTCATCCAAGAAATGCTGAAACTTGCGCACGGAAAACGGTTGATCGCTTTGAAAGGATAAAGACGTAAACCCATCATTGTCGAGGTGATGGGAGTGGTGGTCATGGTCATGCTCACAATGGCCGTGGTCATGGTCGCAGTCACTGTGGTCTTTGTGATTTTGATGGTCGTGATCGTGATGGTCGTGGTCATGGTGATCATGAGTGTGACCACCATGATCATGTTCTTCCGCAAAATACTGATCCGACTCAAAAAGTCCCACACTTAGAATTAGAGGTAACGACACCTGCCCTTTCGTCGTCCTCAGAATTCTAGCTCCCTCCCGCATATCTCGGACTCTGACTTCTAACAAATCTAAATCGGCTTCATCCACCAGATCAGCCTTGTTGAGTAAAATAATATCGCCGTAAGCAATCTGGCTTTGGGCAGCTTCGCTGTTGAAAAGATCTAGGCTAAAATTCTCAGAATCCACCACTGTCACAATGGAATCCAATCGAGTCAGATCCCGGAGGTCGGTGCCGAGAAAGGTGAGAGCCACAGGAAGCGGATCGGCTAGACCCGTAGTTTCCACCACGAGGTAATCAATTTTGTCCGAGCGTTCCAGCACTTTATGGACGGCTTCTACCAAATCATTATTGATGGTGCAGCAAATACAGCCGTTGCTCAGCTCCACCATATCTTCCCCGGTGGTAATCAGCAGTTCGTTATCAATGCCAATCTCACCAAACTCATTCACCAGGACAGCAGTTTTAATGCCCTCTTGATTGGTAAGAATATGATTCAACAGGGTTGTTTTACCACTGCCTAAAAAGCCAGTGATAATCGTGACTGGCAAGCCCTGTTTATCAACAGTCATGGTCTGAGATTCTTGGGAAATTGTTGTGGTCATGATGTTTCTCAGAAGTGAAGACGCAGGTGAGAATGCTGAGAAGGGTGGTCCTTCTTTCACTCATATTAAATGATGGCATCATCCAGATGCACTAATTCTTCCTAAGATTGGATGAATCCCTTAACAGTGCGGCATCGTAGGCCATTGATTGAGCTGCAACAGCTTATCCCATCAGTAGCACCCGATCTAAGACGTGGATGATACCATTGTCAGCTTCAATATCTGCGGTGATCACCGTGGCATTCTTTACCTCAAAGTTTTCCGCAGCATTGATGGCAATGGGAGAACCTTCTACCGATATCACCTGGTCCAACGATTGCAAGTCCGCTTGGGTCAACTTGCCAGGGGTGACGTGAAACGTCAAAATCCGGCTGAGCTGGGGGATATTTTGCAATAAGGTGTGGATAGTGCCCGCCGGGAGTTGGGCAAACGCTGCGTTGGTCGGGGCAAATACGGTAAAAGGACCAGGACTTTTTAAGGTTTCGACTAAACCTGCTGCCTGCACGGCCGCGACGAGGGTCGAGAAGTCTTCGGACCCTACAGCAATATCAACAATGTCAGCCATCTCATGGGACTCCTTTAAGTAGCGGAAAATTGGGTGAAATGATTGATTAGCCTTGTCTGGAGCAGGGACTAGGGCATGAGCTGCTTCCATCCCATCTTCGACAAGAGCGGTCTGAGAAGCTAGCGATAATCCTGGCGCTGAATATCTCGCAATCTAGCTTCGGGGCGCTTGAGGCGATCGAGCTGGGATTCAAAAAAGTCACGATTGGCCTGCAAATGCTCAGGATTCTGATCATCCAAGGGATACAGTAGTGCCTGGCGCAGGGCTTGGATAACCGCTGAAGTCACGCAGTACATGGACCGCTGAAAGGACACTCCCAATTGAATCAGCGTATCGTCATTACCCCGACAATATTGTTGGTAATAGTCCACCAAATAGGGCGGCAAGAAATGCAGCATATCCTGCATTAACAAAGTGGGGGGAATGCCCGCCGAACCCACGGGGAAAACATCAGCGTAGAGAATGCCAAAGTGAAAGTCTTCTTGCTGTTCGGGAACCTGCTTGGCCTGGGCATTGTAAGATTTGGTGCCTCGAAACGGGGAAGTCCGATAAAATACGGCTTCGACATAGGGTAGAGCGGCCTCATACAGCCACATAAACCCTTTCGATTTAGGAACAATTTCGTAGCATTCCCCGCGAATATAGACATGGTGATAAATGGGACGGCCTGCGATCGCAAAGATGCCATTCACCAAAAAGTCCATGGCTTCAGGTACCGTCGTGATTTTGCCTTCATCATAGAGATCGGACATCTCAAAGAAAACGGGGGCCATCACTTCCCAGAAAAGCCCTAAGTTAGAGTAATAAGATAACTGCCGTACCTGTTCGACGAACATATCGGGGAACAGTTTATATAGCCCCAACATGACGGGATTCCCGCGAAAATAAGCTTTGATAGCTCGATCGGCATTGGCGATATATTCATCGGTATCGAGATAGGGATCAAACTGTCCCCCCATATTCCGATGCCAAAACATAGACCGCATACAGGCTTCCGCAAACTCCATATTGATGCGGTCATGCCAGAGATGATGCAGGAGTTTTGGTAAATTGCGTTTAATCTCCCCCTGTTTCATAAATTCGATGAGTTCGGGATGGGCGGTGGCCTCTCCCCGCCAAATTCGTAAGTCAGCATCCTCGCCCGCATAGTGATTGTGAAGCTCAAGATAGGATTTGGGTAAAAAATACTTGAACAGCGGCAGCGGATCTAAGAACACCTGCTCAGCGATGTAGAGCAAGTTGCGCCAGTAGAAATCCATGGGCACAGCATAGGCTTTGTAGATACCGATAATCTGCTTAAGGTTCTCAGGGGTGTCAGGTAGCATCGCTCCCCCAGCTTCTAAGCGATGCACAATATCAGCAAACTCATGCTGTGAAGGGGGGAGTTGAGTGGGTGTCGAAGTTACGGAGGTCATAGAGATGGCTGCTAGACGGTAAACAGAGGAGGGTAGGAGGCGTATTGATCAGCTTGGGGTGAATTTTTAGAGAGACGGAGATGTCAAGGTGCTGACAGAGAAAGGTATCGGGTCTGGCTCAACTTTCATCACCCAGGCCTGAGAACGCTGGGGAGACAGCGGAGCTGCCGCTACTAAAGCCGTCGTTGTCGGTTCGCTCCAGCGCACTAGCCAGGCGGGTTGCAGTCCCAGGACGATGATCAGCAGCGTCAGGATTAAAGCAGGAATCCGCTCATTCCACTCGACTTTAGGGTAATAGGCTCGGCTGCTGTCTAGGCGACCAAAGCAAGTCCGATTCAGCAAAATCACAAAGTACACAGCCGTTAAACCCGTACCCACTACACTAAGCAACGTTTGTATTGGAAAAGCGGTATAGCTGCCTTGGAAGACCAAAAACTCAGCGATAAATCCCACCAGGCCAGGTATACCTGCGCTCGCCATTCCAGCTAATACCAGCAAAGCACTGATCAACGGAAGACCCCTAACTGGGTTCATCAGGCCATTGAGAACTTCTAAATCGCGAGTGCCAACTTTAGTTTCAATGAGGCCAACTAAATGGAACAGCAAAGCTAGAATGAGCCCGTGGGCAAACATTTGAGAAATAGCACCGACGACACTGAGCTGGGTTTGAGCCGCAGCGCCCAGAAGGATATATCCCATATGCCCCACCGAGCTGTAGGCCACCATCCGTTTGATATCTTTTTGAGCGATAGCCGCCAATGCTCCATATAAAACGCTGACGATAGCCCAAGTTGCCAAAATGGGTGATAAGGCTGACCAAGCCTCTGGAAATAGGGGCATACAAAACCTAAAGATCCCGTAGGTTCCGAGTTTGGCCAATACCCCACCCAAAAGAATGGCTACGGGGGTAGATGCTGCCACATAGGTGTCTGGAAGCCAAGTATGGAGAGGAACTAGGGGTGTTTTGATGCCAAAGCCTAGGAGCAGCAAAATTAGCAATACATACTGAATATTGAGGGGGAGGGTCTGCTCTCGCACGATTTCGTAGGAAAAGCTGGAGGCGTCACTGAACCAAATCAGGCCCAAAAATCCAGCCAAAATCAGTCCCCCTGATGTGGCGGTATAGAGTAAAAACTTGGTAGCTGCACTACCCTGTTTTGCTGCCCCCCAGATGGAAATCAGCAGATAAAAGGGAATCAACTCTACTTCATAAAAGAGAAAGAACAGCAGGAGGTTCTGCGCTAGGAATGCACCTGCGACCCCACCGTTAATCAGCAAAATGAGGGCATAGAATAGCCGAGGACGTTTGGTCTCCACTCGGCTACTATAAATGGCAATCCAGGCCAGCAAACTGTTGAGAACTAGCAGGGGTAAGGATAGGCCATCCACCCCTAGCTGGTAGTCCAAGCCCAAATCCGTTAGCCAGTGCAAAGACTCTTGAAACTGGAGGGTGGAACTGCTGAGATCGAATTTGCTGACGACCCCCAAGGTCAACAACACCGTGGCTCCAGACAGAAACAAGGACGCCTGGCGAACTTTGTGAACGGCAATACTCTGGGGAAGCAGAGCGATAATCAAGGCCGCAATACAGGGAAACCAAATAAGTACACTGAGCATGGCAAAATCGGGGGTCGAAAGTACGGCAGAGGATAAATTAAAGAAGGACACCAGGGAAGGAAGCCCCTCTAGTCACGAACTAAAAGAGGGACTTGAGCAATAGCAAGGTCAGGATGAATACACCTGAGATAATGGTCAGCAGATAGAGCTGTGTCTGCCCGAAGTTGCCATATTTCAGTAATTCGCCACTATTGATGGATGTGCGGCCAATCCAGT
>CALDHF010000062.1 GCA_937941595.1 uncultured Acaryochloris sp.
AATCCTGTGTTGTTGGAGCCAGAAGCCAATGCAACTCGGGCTGAAGTGGCGGTCATGATTCATCAGGCGCTGGTGCGAAAAGGCCAGTTGGAACCGATTGAGTCTGAGTTTGTGATTAAACCAGAGCCATAGACTAGCTAACGCTCAAGTCAAGGGGTGGAAGTAAAAGGCCAAGGCCAACACTGCATAAGTAGCGAGGAGGAGCGTCCCCTCTAACCAGTTGGATTGCCCATCTGAGCTGATGGAATTAGCAATAAATACCGATACGGCAACGGCAACCAACTCAAAAGGATTGAAGTCTAAATCCATAGGTTGACCAATCACCCATCCCGCTAGCACCAATGCAGGAGCCACAAATAAAGCAATCTGCATACTAGAACCAACGGCCACTGAAACAGACAAATCCATTTTGTCTTTCATGGCTACGGTAACGGCAGTCGCATGTTCTGCTGCATTGCCAATAATGGGAAGTAAAATCACCCCCGTAAAGAGAGGCGTTAACCCTAACTGCTCGGTGGCGGCTTCCAAGCTACCCACCAAAAATTCGGACTCTAAAGCGACCGCCAAGGTTGCAGCCAATAAGACCCCCACCCATAGACGCAGATTCCCAGAGCCTTCTTCGTGAACCTCTTCATCTGCTGACTCTTGACCTGCTACACCCACATCAAATAAATAGGTGTGGGTTTTCATGGAAAAGAGGAGGGTCAGACCATAAACGCCGATGAGAACAATGGCCACGGCGATGGAAAGATTTTGCAGGATCTGACGGTCTATGCCGTCGGCGGAGAATTGAATGGCTGTGGGTAGCAAGATAGCAATGACTGCCAAGTTCATGGAAGAGGCATTGACACGAGCCACTACGGGTTGAAAAGTTTGCTCTTTGAAACGCAAACCACCCAGCAGCATGGATAACCCCATCACCAACAGCAAGTTACCGATAATAGAGCCAGTAATGCTGGCTTTGACCACATCTACTAGGCCCGCTTGTAAGGCAATAAAGGCGATAATCAGTTCCGTCGCGTTGCCAAAGGTTGCATTCAGAAGGCCCCCCGCAGATGGACCAATCACAACCGCAATTTCTTCAGTAGCGGTGCCCATCCAGGCGGCTAAAGGGACAATGGCTAAGCCTGAGGCGGCAAATAGGGCTAATGGACCCCATTCTAGGAGGTCTGCTGCAATAGAAACGGGAATAAACAGCAGCAAGACGATAAAGATGCGATTTTTGAGAGTCACAATTGCAGGTTTGTTGAGTGTGCAGTGATACCGAAATTAGTCCCAGGGAAATAAACATGTCCCCAAACTGTCAGCAGAGAAGCAAGGTGAATTTGACTAAATTGAGCTGATCCCATATGAAAGATAAAGACTTTACCCATGATGCCCGCCTAAACTCTTAAGATATCCTGCGATCCCCCCCATTTCCAAAGGGGATCGCCTAGCTTAGAGCCACAACCAGATTAGCAGCTTCTTCTCGAACCCTAACTATCAGCTTCGCTTCGTCCGATTTAACGGCTTAGGCATTCAGCCCATTCATTATTTATAGTCAGAAATTTTTTCCAGGTTTTACTGAACTTCTTATTGGGGTTGGTAAGGCTATCCAGGCTGTGATTTAAGTGCTTATCTTTGAAATCACACGATCGAACGCTTCATCTCTTCAATACTGGCAGCACCTTGTTTATGAATACTACCTCTTATACATCTCAAGATACGCAGCAGCCCCATGCAGATGCTGCCTTGGCAGACTCATCGGCTTTGCTGGCATTAGACCAACAAAATTCCTTGCAACAGGCAGAAGGGGTCTATGTGACCCTCCATGGCCATTTTTATCAACCGCCCCGCGAAAATCCATATTTAGGGACAATTGAACGGCAATCTAGTGCTTCCCCCTTCCACGATTGGAATGAGCGCATTTACCACGAGTGTTACCGCCCCAATGCCTTTGCCCGAATTTTCAATGACCAGGGTGAAGTCGTTAATATCGTCAATAATTTTGAATATCTGAGTTTCAATATTGGCCCCACCTTAATGAGTTGGTTAGAGACCTACGATACAGAGGTCTACCAGCGGATTATTGAGGCTGACCGCAATAGCTGTGATCGTTTGCAAGGGCATGGCAATGCGATCGCACAAGTGTATAACCACATCATTATGCCTCTGGCCAATCACCAGGACAAAGTCACCCAAGTTCGGTGGGGCAAAGCTGACTTTCAGGCTCGCTTTGGTCGAGACCCAGAAGGTATGTGGCTAGCGGAAGCAGCCGTTGATCTAGCCACGATTGAAGTGCTGGTAGATGAAGGCATTCGGTTTATTATTTTGGCCCCTTCTCAAGCTCAGCGCTGCCGACTCATCCCTGGTATTGCCAGCAATACCGAGAGCGATACCAAAAACGATACGGCCCCTTGGGAAGAGGTAAGAGGTGGCCAAATCGATCCTACACGGCCTTATCGATGCTATCTACCTGGGGATCGTGAGCGCTACATCGATATTTTCTTTTACGATGGCCCCATTTCTCGGGACATCGGTTTTAATGCCGTCCTCAGCAGCTCTCATAACTTAGCAAATCGATTGGGGCAGGCGGTGCGCAGTGATCGTAAACCCTCTCAACTGATTTCTGTGGCCACGGATGGCGAAACTTTTGGGCATCACAAACGCGATACGGAAAAAGCGATCGCATATGCGTTTCACGATACCTTCCCCCAACGCGGATGGACGATCACCAATTACGCCCACTACTTGAGTCTGCATCCCCCCGCTTGGGAAGTCGAACTCAAATCTGTTACCGCTTGGAGTTGTGGCCATGGTGTCGATCGCTGGCAAGACGACTGTGGTTGTGGGGGTGAAGGCAGTCAGTGGCACCAGAAATGGCGCCGTCCGTTACGAGATGCTTTAGACTGGCTGCGCGATCAACTTAGTGATATCTACCTTGAAATTGGTGAACTCCTGTTTAAGGATCCCTGGTTAGCCCGCAATCACTATATTGAGGTCTTAGGTCAATTCCCCCACCAAGATCTGTTCGATCAAACCTCAGATCTAACCACCCATCCCATTCAAGCTTTTCTGGCCACCCATCAAAATCACGTTCTCTCCCCCGACGAACAAATCGATGCCTTGAGATTGCTGGAAATGCAGCGCCATAGCCTGCTGATGTATACCAGTTGCGGCTGGTTCTTTGCAGAACTCTCACGACCAGAAGGGGTACAAATTCTCCGGTATGCCGCCCATGCCATTGACCTCGCCGCAGATGTTGCTGGCCACAACTTAGAGGCCGAATTTATCCAGCGCTTGGCTTTGGCTCCAAGCAATGTTGACCGCTTCCAAACCGGGGCCGGTGTCTATCAACAATTGGTAATTCCATCCCAAATCGATGTCCAGGCAGTCGCGGCTAATTATGCGATCACCTCTCTCTTTAATCCCTATCTTGATCGACATCCGTTCTATTGCTACCAAGCCGAGCAGATCGACTATCAAATTCAACGATTGGGATCGCTCTCATTGGCCATTGGCCAACTCCAACTCACCTCCAATGTCACCCACGAAACCGAGCATTTAGTATTTAGTGTTCTCCATTTGGGGGGATGGGATTTCCACTGTGGCGTCCAACTGTTTACAGGACGCAAGCAGTATGCGGAAATGAAAGCCCAGCTGTTTAATACCCTGCAACAAGCCAGTGCTACCAACGTGGTCTTAGCCATCGCTAAAATCTTTGGGGATCAGCATTATGGCTTGCATGACTTATTACCCGAAGAACGTCATCGGATTATCTCCTTACTGTCGCAAGAGACCCTGAGTCACCTCAATCAGCTCTATGCCCAGGCATATCGCGACAACTATGGGGTCCTCACGGCCTTCCAATATGATGGCTTGGACGTTCCCCCAGAATTACTGACCGCAGCCCAAGTCACCCTCAACCATCGGGCGATCAGCGCGCTCAAAAGCTTAGAGCAAGATATGAGCGAACTCAGCCTGGAAACATCTCAGGTTGGGGCGATCTATCTGGTAGAACTCACTGCGATCGCAACCGAAGCCGAGCAGTTAGGCTTCCCCTTAAACTTAGAGGCAGCTCACCCATTACTAGAAGACCTGATTCTAGGCTTATTGTGGCAACTCTTTCATCATCCTGACGTTGAGCTGTATCCCCTCCGGATCCAAAGCCTCCAACAACTCCTGAATCTCGTTCATCAATTGCAAATCGATATCCATCTTGATCGTGCCCAGGAACTTTACTTGCGTTGTCTCCAAGAACAACTCACCTTTCTTAGTTGCACCCAAGCCCTCACTCAAGCCCATCAGCTAGAAAATGACGGCAAAGACGATGGGGCTCCAGTGGAGCCAGACGCACACCCTGATCGGATATCCATAACACAGATGCGACAGCTCTTAACTGTTGGCCATAAACTAGGAATCGATGTTCAACCTTGGCTGAAAAGTTACCAATAGCTCCTGTATCTCATTCC
>CALDHF010000063.1 GCA_937941595.1 uncultured Acaryochloris sp.
CCTGCCTCAAAGCCAGCCGCTGTTTTTTGAGTCATTACCCCCACGATCAAGACATGTTCGGCATTCGGGTCGAGGTTAGAACTCGCAGGTCCATCTGAGAGCGAGCGACTAAACTCGGTTTCCAGGGCCTCGACGAGATCCATCAAATCTTGCTGAGCAAGCTGGTCGAGGCTCAGGGGAGATGAAATGGTCCAAGGAGTCGTGGGATCGGGAACTAAATGGGCTAGGTAGGTTGATTTTACATATCCGGTGGCGCCACCGCCTCGCCGTTCAAATCCTGATCCGGTCATGGTCAAAACGGCTAAGGCATCCAGACGCTGGAGCGCCATGGCTGTTAACGCGGATTCTTTGGGAACTTCCGCTTTCATCGTTGTGGCAATACAGCGAATGCCACTTAAGCGCTCCGCTCCATATCGAGGCAGCTCTAAAGGCGGAATTTGGGTTTGGCGAGGAGAGCCTACCCCCACTCGAATCACCTGTCCTCGTCGGTTTAAATAGGTACTAATCGGTTGCCGAATATCTGTACTAATAGCTGCCAGCCTTTGGGCAAATTCAGACGTGGTCACCCGATCACTCGGTAGCCGTTGATGGTAAAGCCGCCGGAGTTGCTTAACTTGACTGGACTTTAAGCCCTGAAGATTTCCGTAAATTGTATCGATAAGTCCTGCTTACCCCAGTATGGGAGTGACAACCACATTGCCTTACATTGTAAAGTTGCTCACCAGCAAGGGTCAGGTTATGTAAAAGATCTTTGAAAAGCCGCTATTTTTTCTGGGCTTTAAAATAGGCTTCTAGCACTTTCAGAGCAATCGGTCCTGCTGTAGACCCCCCACCTCCGCCTGTGTTTTCACCAAAGGCGACGACGACAATCTCAGGATTATTATGAGGGGCATAGGCACCGAACCAAGTATGAGAAGACCGCGGTGGATCCTCTGCTGTACCGCTTTTGCCTGCGGCGGGGGGAATGCTGGGAACATTGAGGGCCGTGCCTGTGCCGCTTGTGACCACAGCTCTCAACCCTGACTGGATAGTTTTTAAGGTTTGAGGTTTCAGGTTGAGGGCTGTGCGCCACTGATCATCGGGCTGATCGGATTTCAAGAAGTGAGGCTTTACTTTATAGCCGCCATTGGCAATGGCCGAAAAAATCAGGGAGACCTGGAGAGGACTCAGTTGGACAGCGCCTTGGCCAATAGAGACCATAACGGTATCGGCAGGGTACCAAGCATCCTTAAACACTTCCTTTTTCCAGGCTGGATCAGGGATAAAGCCTTTGGCTTCTCCAGGGATATCAATACCCGTTTTTTCTCCTGCGCCCAGACGTTTAGCCCATTCAATCAAAATCTTAGGACTGGTGCCGACGCCAACCCGTCCAAAAAAGGTATTGCTACTCCACTGTAAGGCGGTGGGAAAGCCAATGACCCCAAATCCAGCTCTATTCCAGTCACCGACCCCATGGACGGATGCTGAGGTTGCAATGCGAGCATTGGGCTGATATTTACCGGATTCCATCCCTGCGATCGCAGTTGCAATCTTAAAGGTACTCGCTGGCGGAAAAGCTTGCATGGCTCGATTCACAAAGGGAAATTTGCGATTTTGCAACTCCTGCCATTGCTTTTCTGTGACCCCTTTCGCAAACCAGTCGGGATTGAAGCCTGGATAGCTAGCCATGGCGATGACTTCACCGTTCTTGGGGTTGATAGCGACCACTGCCCCCTGACGTTTACCGAGGGCTTTTTCGGTGGCTTTCTGCACGTCTAAATCCAGGGTTAACTTGACATCAGTGCCAGCAATCGGGAGTTTCTGGCCCAGAATTTTGATAATGCGGCCCGCACCGTCGACTTCAATTTGATTTCCCCCCCAGATTCCTCGGAGTTTTTGTTCGTAGGACGCTTCAATCCCCATTTGGCCAATTACATCCCCCAAGCGATAGGGTTGCTCTCGTTTGCGGGCCAACTCCTCTTCATTGATTTCGCCGATATAGCCAATGACTTGTGAGGCCAACTCACCATGGGGATAATAGCGAATGGCTTCTTTATCAATTTCGACCCCGACAATGTCGCTGGTGCGTTCAGATAGGGCCACCACTTGGGGAAAGCTGAGTCCCTGAGCGACTCGAATCAAAGAAGTAGCATTTTGCCCTTCCTGTGCGACTTTTGTCTGAATATCGTCTGCAGGCATATTCAGAATCGAAGATAGGACCTCCACGGTTTGCGGCCATTTGGCATCTTTCTGGGCAATGGGCCAGACGAAAACGGAGTAGGTGTAGGTACTGTTGGCTAGGATCCGGCCTTTGCGATCTAATATTTTGCCTCGTTCTGGGCGTTTAGGAATCAGCCGGACCCGGTTCTCATCAGCTCGTTGGCGATTGAGAGCGCCTTCAGTAAGTTGCAAAAAACGGAGACGGGGAACGATCGCTCCAAACAGTAGCACGGTCACCAGACCGCCTAATACAAAACTACGGGCACCTTCCCCCACGGTTCTCTGAGAACGCTGACGTCGTTGCCGCGACAAAGAATTTTTAGAAAGGGCCATTGATCGTGTGTTCGAGGCTGTTCAAAGAACAAGGACTGAACCAGAGAGAAGCTGGGTTCATGGAGATTGAGTGTTTTTATCGTAAGCGATCGTATCCTTCTCGGCCATTGCATCATCACGGAATACAGCAGAAAAGTTATGAGTGGGCTATTTCCGATTCTGAAGTGGGCATGCTATTTTCAATTCTATAAAAGTGTTAAGCTTACGACGTCCAAGCTGGCTAATCTTGTACGCAACCTGTTATTAGGTGTGTGCAGCTCCATTGGATAGCCTCAGGACTTGTAGAGCCAAGGTGTGGAGTGTATTATCCAATGTCTATTACCTCTCAGTCTAAACAGGATCTGATTCCGAAAAGTGATCGTACGATTCAGCCTATTCATCTGGCCAAAAAATTAGTGGCAGTGGCAAAAGATGTCAACTTATTTGGG
>CALDHF010000064.1 GCA_937941595.1 uncultured Acaryochloris sp.
GGTGTTTCTACCCCGTTGGCAAGTCGCCTGCGATCAGGACCAGGCCGTACTGGTTGCCAATGCAGTGCTGGATGCGGATACGTCTCTAGAACAGTTGTCTCAGGACATTTGGCAAACCTGGCAGCTCTTGCTGACCCCCAGACGATGCCCTGCTCCTAGGTCAAAAGCAACGAATTTCACCTATCCATTGTTGGCCAGTGCAGATGCATTTGCGACGGCAGTAACGGATACTTTGGCAGATATCCAAGGAGAACGTCTCCAAAAATTAGTCTTAGCCCATACTTTAGATGTCAAAACGCCTCAGCCCCTAGATTTATGCCATGCCCTGGGAACTCTGCGTGATCGATATCCAGAATGTTATGTGTTTGCTGTCAGTAATGGCCGGGGCCAGACGTTTATTGGGGCCAGTCCCGAGCGCTTGATCGAGTTGCGCGATCGCAACTTGGTAACGGATGCTTTAGCCGGATCTGCTCCTCGAGGCCATTCTCGTTTAGAAGACGAAACCCTAGGCAACCAGCTCTTAGGCAGCAAAAAAGATGGACACGAGCATCGAGTAGTCCTGGACTTTATTCGCGATAGTCTCTGGGACCTAGGAATTACACCTCAGGTAGCCTCTTTACCCCATTTGTTGCAGTTGCCCAATATTCAACATCTACGCACTTTAATTACAGCTGAAGTTCCCAGCCATTTGCATCTATTAGACATTCTGGCCGCCTTGCACCCCACACCAGCCGTTGCGGGTATGCCCCGAGAAGTTGCCCAACAGCAGATTTATAGCCATGAAGCATTTGAACGACATCTTTATGCAGCCCCCCTCGGCTGGATCGATCATCAGGGTAATGGTGAATTTACCGTCGGTATCCGTTCGGCCCTAATCAATGGGTCCCAAGCTCGTCTTTATGCAGGCGCTGGCATCGTTGCCGGGTCAGACCCCCAGCGGGAGCTAGCAGAAATTCAGCTAAAACTCCATACATTACTAGACGCCCTAATGTAAGCATGATGATGTCTCAGGGTATTGGCGTCTAAACTCATATTTTAAATCTCAATGGAGTTCAATACTCCAATCATTCTGGGGCTAGCCTGTTCGTGATGATGTCAGAGTTATGACGCTAGATTTTCGCAATGTCAATACATTATGGTCATCGGTTTTAGTCGAGACTCTATTTCGATCGGGGTTGACGACAGCCATTATTTGTCCAGGATCTCGCTCTGGTCCTTTAGCCGTTGCATTTGCCCAACATCCCCAAATCGAAGCTTTACCCATTTTAGACGAACGCTCAGCAGCCTTCTTCGCATTGGGAGCCGCTCGCCGTTCTGGACAGCCTGTAGTCTTAGTTTGCACCTCGGGGACAGCGGGAGCCAACTTCTATCCCGCTGTCATTGAAGCAGAAGCTAGCCAAGTACCGCTATTGATTTTGACGGCAGATCGACCTCCCGAATTACGACAATGCCATGCAGGCCAAGCGATTGATCAAGTCAAACTATACGGGCATTATCCGCGTTGGCAGGTAGAACTAAGCTTGCCTAGCCCGGAGCTAGACTTGCTAGCCTATTTGCGGCAAACCTTAATTCAGGCATGGGAGAGAGCACAATGGCCAGTGGCCGGCCCTGTGCACTTGAATATCCCTTTACGGGAGCCACTAGCACCGATTACAGATCCCAAAATCGAAGTCTTAGCAACCGACTTTGACACAGATTATTTCTTTAGTGCAGTCCAAACTCGTCAGCCCGTTGAAACAACGTTGAGTCCGCAGTTTTCATCATCATTACTGCAAATGTGGCAGGGCTGCAATCGCGGCATCATCATTGCTGGCCCCTGCCAATCCCGACATCCAGAACAATATTGTGCCGCAGTCGCTCATCTAGCTCAAACCTTGAATTGGCCAGTCCTAGCAGAAGGACTATCCCCCATTAGAAACTGGTCAGATTATAATCCTTACCTGGTTTCAACCTACGATTTACTGCTGCGGAATCAGGCATTCGCCGCCCAATCCCTACCAGAATATGTCATCTGCTTAGGAGAACAGCCCACCAGCAAAGTTCTACGGCATTGGCTAACCCAACATCAGGCACCAACCTGGATATTCAACGCAACTGACCATAATATAGATCCACTCCATAGTCGCTCCATTCATCTGCGCATCGGCGTAGAAGATATCGTATCCGACATCCAGTCCGCACCATCAACTCCACAAAAGAGTAACGTCAGCATCAGTGAAAACTCACCCAACATAGTATCTAGATCTGTATCTGTCTATGCTGATGCTTGGTTACAAGCTGATCAGGCCATGAGAGCCATGATCAACACCACGATGCAGGAACAAAGCGAACTCGTCGAAAGTCAGGTGGCTTGGATCTTGTCTCAGTCTTTACCCAAAGGCACCCCACTTTTCATTGCCAATAGTATGCCTATCCGGGATGTGGAGTATTTTTGGCAACCCGGCACCTTAAGGATACAACCCTATTTCAATCGAGGGGCAAATGGGATTGATGGCACATTATCTACAGCACTGGGAATGTCCCACCATCAACAAAGTAGCGTGTTATTAACGGGGGATTTAGCCCTATTGCACGATACCAATGGTTTTTTGGTGCGAAACCATTGGCAAGGACATTTGACTATTATCGTCTTAAATAATAATGGAGGCGGAATTTTCCAGATGCTGCCCATCGCCAATTTTGAGCCCCCTTTTGCCAAATATTTCCAAACGCCACAACATATCGACTTTGAGAAACTAGCAGCAACATACAATATTGGCTGGGAAAAACTGAGTTCTTGGCAACAGCTCAAAGACCACCTTCAGATTCTCCCAGAAAAGGGGATACGGATTCTGGAAATTTCCTGCAATTGCCAAAAGGACACTCAATGGAGGAAAATGCTTCTTAATAAAGGTTCAACAAAGACCTAGACTCATATGATTTGCGTGGAATTAGTCTAAATTTCTCTAATTCCTGAATTAAATCAGTCTGAGATTAGTGTTTTTTTAGCTCTGACGAAATAACCGGGGGAATTTGTCAGGAAATGCTAACTTAAACCTTCACATTTAAAACTCAGCCACATATTAAGTTTAAAACCTTAATTTCTTAAGAGCAATGTGGGCTAAAGTCTCTCCATATTTGGAAATTAAGGCAATCGCCAAAAAAGGCAGATTTCAAGCTAGATGGGGTTTATAGAAGTAGTTTTCTAGAAGATACTACTTCCATGGGGGAATTAGGGGGAGTCCAAGTTGTATGAATAGCTCACAGAATTCCTGTATTTAATAGGTCGCTTCTTTTCTATTTTGACTAAGCATTTTGGTTAAAAATCTTGGTTCCCTCTGCAAGAGTACTATCGCAATCGGGGAACTATAAATTTGTCCGACGAAGTACAGGTATTCAATTTTCGCCAGAACATGCTTAAGTTGACACGCAATTGCCACTTTAGGTTGTCAATAATGATGTTGCAGGACAACTAAAAATGCAAATTTCAGAACAAACTCAGCAATTTTCTTTTCAGCCTCAAGAACTCTTCAGCAAACTCCTAGATCCTTCATTTCCCTGTAGCAACGGATATTGGAAATTAGGATTTTCGCGTTTATTAGCTCGGAAAGAACCAACTTATATCTATTTAGGAATCACTGAGACAGGCACCATTAGCTATTCAGGATCTCAACCTTGGTGCGGACGCGAATTACTCCAGATTAGTCATCGATACATATTGCAAACCCGACATGAGACCTTAAAACCTCATATCGCGCGTTGGAAAGCAGATATCATTCAGCAGTCTATTTCCCCCAAGGCTATCGCTGAACAGATGTATCAGTTGGGAATTAACCAAACCCAATTGCGAGATGCACTGCGATTAAAAATACTCAATGACTTTGATTCATTTTTAATGTTTGGAGCTGGAGAGGCTCAATTTATTCCCGACGCTAAACTGCAATCTCAACTTCCTATCCCTGGGTTTGGCCTTTCTGAATTACTGAATGAATCACTTCAGCGCCAAGCCCTATGGCGAAAATTGAGATTGTTCATCCCCTCGATGGATATGTTGCCCGTTCTGGATGTTGCTAGCCTGGATACTGCCAATCTACCTCAAGCACAACGGCAATGGATCGAAAAGATCGTTAAACACCAACGTTCACTCAATCAGATCGCGATTGGCCTGGCTAAAGATCCTCTGGAAGTTGCCCGATTATTTACAAAATGGTTGCAGACAGGACTCTTAAGGCTAGAACCTCAATCCCAGATCAAAGCAAGAACAGTCATGATTATTGATGACTCACCCCTCGTATTGAAGCAATTTCAAAGTTTGGTTGGTGCTCTTGGTTACCAGGTGCAGGTTTGTCAACATGCTGAAATGGCTTTGCATAATATTGCCCAGATTAGACCTGCCATTGTCTTTATCGATATCAATATGCCCGGTATCACTGGGTTCGAGTTAGTCAAGCAAATTCGTCAACAGGCACAGTTAGCAACGATTCCTTTAGTGATCCTGACGGGTGAGCAAAAATTATCGAACAAGTGGCGTGCCCAATGGAGTGGTTGCGAATTTCTGACCAAACCCTTAGCTCCAAACGAGATTAATCAGTTTCAACTTCAATTACAAGAGCTAATTCAGATGCTGGTGCTGAGTCCATCCGTAATGGCCAGCACTTCATAGCATGGGATCTTGGCGGTTAATTATAAAATCTATATCTGTCTAAGCAAGGTTATTGGAGTTGATGATGCGTTTATTAGTCATAGATGACAGTCCGGTGGATCGATGTGCCTTGGTCAACATGTTACAGACCTTAGGGCACGATGTGGATGAATGTGAGAACACTGACAATGCCCTTAACCAAATTGAATCTGGCAATTACAACTTAGTCTTTCTAGATGTGGTGATGCCGGGTCAAGATGGCTATAAATTCCTGCGTTCCCTACGTCTCAACCCATCTACCGCTGAGCAATATGTTGTGTTTTGCTCTAGCAAGAAAACGCCCCTGGAAGTAAATTATGGCCTCAAACGAGCAGGGGCTAATGACTATCTGACCAAGCCTGTCACAAATGAAACGGTCACAGAAGTTTTACAGCGTGTTAACACGTAATGGAGGGATGAATGTCAGCTACTACCACCCCAATGGTTCAGAACTCAACTTCTAAGCAAGAACGATATATTTTGACTCAAGTGGGTTCATGGGTTTTGGTATTCCCCAACCGTTGGATCACTGAAATTCTTCGAGTTCAACGATCGCGGGTTTTAGATCTCCCTGTTTACCAATCCCCTCTCATTGGCGTCACCCATCACAATAGTCAAATTCTACCGTTGGTTTCTGCCCACCAAGTGCTGCAAACCGAAGAAATGAGTTTGCGCGAAACCTCAACGATTATTCACCTCAGTAACGAGGCTGGCAGTCTGAGTAATGTAGGCATCGTAGTTGATAAGGCCCTTGGAGGGACAAGTCAAGATCAACTCCCTCCAGCTTTACTGACAACGACAGAGCTGCATCCTCAAGATACAGACTCAATGGTTTTTTTCCAACCTGATTGGTTGCCTGCTAATTTGTGGCACCCTCAGGGGTAAGACCAGCCCGACAAACTTGGCCCGTCAAGATTTCTTCTAACTTGGTTCACACCAGCGGCAATGAGACACTCTGTCGTGTTTTATTGATTGCCTTCAACTTACTGTACTCAGATTTAGCTTATGAACTCTGATCAACCACAACCCAACCCATCAGAACAGACCTTCTCGACTGTGCAGGCATCTGCTCTGACACCTTTTTCTCCTGTTGATCGAGTCAAAAGATTTGTTCGCAACCATTTGGTGAGTACCATTACCGCAACCGTTGCAGGTAGTCTTTTGCTAACAGGGGTCTCCAGTTGGAATATTTGGAATATTTACCGTAGTTTTGGCAAGACCGTTAACCGCCAATTTGAGCTCCAAAAACAAACCGGTCTAATTGCTCAATACGATGAAGTGTTGACCATGTCTGCCCGCATGGCAGCCAGTACTGGCAATTTGCGATGGCAGGAACGATATGACCAGTTTGTCCCCCTCTTGGATGAGGCTATCGATCAGACCCTGAGCAACGTCACCGCAGAGATTCAGGCAGAAGCTAGCAAAACAGATGCGGCTAACACGCGATTAATTGAACTGGAAACTCAGGCGTTTGAACTTGTCCAACAAGACAAAGCACCAGAAGCATTACAACTGCTTTTGGGAGAAGAGTATAGCACTCTCAAAGCCGAGTACTCTGAGGGAAACAAGCAGGTATTGGCTCAAATTGATGGCTTAATCGATCAGCAATTGCAAGCCTATCAACAACAGCTCACAGCTTCGATCACATTTGCAGGGATTGCCTTTCCCATCTTGTTGGCTGGCTGGATTTTGGTATTGTCTGCTGTCCGTGACTATATTAGAGAACGTCAAGAAGCTCAGGAGGCGGTGCAGAAATCCCAGCTCGACCTTTTGGTTCTCAATAGTCAATTACAAGAAGAAATCGAGGTTAGTCAACGCCAGGAAGATACTATTCGTAAAGATAGTGACCAACTGCAAGAAGACATCATTGAGCTCCTAGATGTGGTCGCCAATGTGGAAGAAGGAGACTTAACCACTCAAGCTAAAGTAAATGAGCGGGCCACTGGATTGATTGCAGATACCCTCAATCGCCTGATTGAAGAATTAGGGGGGATTCTACAACAGGTGTCTGCCACTTCCAGTCAGGTTTCGGCTAGCAGTAATCGCCAAAAAGATATTTCTGAAACTGTAGCCCATAATACTGAGCAGCAATCACAAGAAGTGATGCAGGTTTTAGAACTTGTGGATACAGTTCGTTCCTTTGCGAATAGCGCTTCTCAACAATTAGGGACGACCAACCAATCTCTGGTGATGCTCAAGTCTGCAGTTGAGGAAGGGCAGATCGAGATTGGGACGCTGGGCCAAGAAATTGAGGTCCTGCAACAGGGCAGCGATCGCATTGTCCAACAGATGAAAACCTTGGGTGAATTTGTGGGCCTGACGGATCAATTCGTGTATGACCAAAGTGACATTGCGGAACAGACTCAAATGTTGGCCCTCAATGCGGCCCTGGTCGCAGCCCGAGCCTCTGAACAGACTGATCCAACAAAATTTGCGGCGGTGGCTCAGGAATTTGAAGCCATTGCGACGCAGGTGAGTCAACTGGCTCAACAAACAAATGAAGGGCTGGGTTCATTAGAACAGCGGAGCACCCAAATTCACCGGGTTGTGGCCGATGTGGATGGAGATGTGCAGCGTCTTGGCAAAGTGGTTGATGACTTTACCCAAGGGGTTCGACATACCCAAGAGGTGTTTCAAACAGTACAGGATGTGACGGGACAAGCGGTCGTATCTGGTGAGGTCGTGGCTCAAACTAGTCAAGATATTGTCCAGACCTCTGAGAAAACAGCACAGACGATGGCGGCTATTGCTCAGCTCTCTACTCAAATTGCGAACCAATCTGAAGATGCGCAACAGTTAGCGGATGCTATGGCTCATCTCTCTGATGATTTGTTAGGTAAGGTGCAAGTCTTCAAATTACCAGAAACATCTGTGGAGAACATCCCACAACCTTCAGCAACATCGAATACAGAATCTGGACAGCCGACGACCCCAGTGTTTGCGGTCTAAATAGTTTCTACCTTCCACTCTCTATCTTTTGGTCTACTGAAATTAGGTAAGTATGATGACGACTGCTCCTTCTCCCATCTCCGAAGATGCTCCTATAGAACAGGCAAACGCTTTGGCCGAAGCGGATCAGGGGTCTTGGTTGCAACGGCAATTGCAAAGTCGGCTAGTGACAACAATCTCTGCATCCGTTCTGGTGAGTTTGGCCCTCACAGGAACCTCTGCCTGGAATATCTGGCGAATTTCTCAGGGGTTGCAAACAACCATTGCCAAAGAATTTAAGCTGCAAAAACTGAGTGGTTCGATTGTACATTTGGATGAGGTGCTGACCATGTCAGCACGAATGGGAGCCAGTACGGGCAAGACTCGCTGGGAGGATCGGTATAACGAGTATGTTCCCCAGCTAGAGGATGCGATTAATACCGTTTTAAAAGAAGTTCCAGTGGCCGAGCAATCGAACCCAGAGCAAACAAGTGCTGCTAATGACAAACTTGTAGCTTATGAAACAGAAGCGTTTGAACTCGTACGGTCAGGGAAAGCACCCCAGGCGTTGCAGTTGCTGCTGGGGCCTGAATATGAGGCCCAAAAGAGCATTTATAATG
>CALDHF010000065.1 GCA_937941595.1 uncultured Acaryochloris sp.
TGGGATATTACCCGGTTTGGTCGCAGTGCTAGGGGCGAACAATTTATGCAAGGGGATTGGCGATCTCATACAGAAGTTTGGCAGCAGGGCAACCCACTGTGGATTGATCGCCAGTGGCTGCCCGGACAGCCAGCCCTGTGGCATAGCCCCCATGGGTTGGCGGGGCAGCCAGTTGTGGCTAGCTTCCTTTGGGTCGGCCATGAGATTGAGGCTTGCACTGTGGAGATGGCTCGCAATTTGTGGCAAAATTTTGCACCACAGCAGACCGCAGAAATTGGCGTGACTCGATTACAATTGGGGCTGATCTGTCGATATCGTGGTCCCTCTAGTCAAGTGGCTCGTCAATGGTTTATACAAGTGTGGAATCTGTTGCGGTCCGCTCATCTGGGACGACCGGCTTGTCCACCCCGCGTTTGGCCACTCTAAGACGAGGTAATCTATGCAACTGACGCCCCAGGAAAAAGATAAATTGCTTGTGTTCACGGCAGCGCTGTTGGCGGAGCGGCGTCAGGCGCGGGGGTTGAAGCTGAACTATCCTGAAGCCGTCGCTTTGATTACGGCTGGTATTTTGGAGGGGGCACGCGATGGACAAACCGTTGCTGAATTAATGAGCTATGGCACTACTCTATTGAGTCGGGAAGATGTGATGGATGGGATTGCCGAGATGATTCCTGAAGTCCAAGTGGAAGCCACTTTTCCTGATGGTACGAAGCTGGTGACGGTTCATCATCCGATTACCTAAGGTTCATCGCAAATCTAGGATTGCTTAAGGAAATCAGATTGCTACAAAAAGGCTGCTGGCGTTGGTGTCTAAGGGTTGGTCTGGCCTGTGGGTTGGCGTTATGGCTCTGTCATCCGGCCGCTGGATTTGTGCTTGATGATACTCTGACCAACAATACACCGGACTACTTGGCAGATGATTTGCAAGGGGCTGCTCGCTGGAGCAATATTCCCGGCTCTGTGTTGTCTAATGTGCGGGGCTTGGGGGAGGGATTGGAATATGCGATCGCACCCCAGTTTTGCGATCAAATCATTCCCTTATTTGAAGACCGCCAACCACCAACCTGCTCCCAAATTCGGACTGAAATCCAAAAAGCGTTTGCTCAGTGGGGACAAAACCATGCCCTGCTCAAGTTCACCAACGTTTCATCTAGCCTGACTGCCCAACTCCCACCTGAAGGAACACCCGACCCCTGGCGAGGATTTGGTGCTGAGATCGATCTATTTGTGCTCAGCCCTCGCGTTTATCCCCTCGTGGCTGACTTTGGAGCCCGTACTAGCTTTTGGTATACCGATCAGCAGCCTATAGGCGCGCAGGGACGCCCCCTGCCGGGTAAAACCATTACCAATGCCGATATTGTTTTCAATAACCAGAGCTGTTACTTCTTAGATGCCCAAACCCCCATTCAGGAATGTAACCACTTCGAATCTTTGCTGATCCATGAAGTCGGTCATGCCCTTGCCCTGGATCATCCCAATCAGTTCCCTCAGCGCAACTTTGATACTGACAACATAGCGGGTAATGCCATCTCGATTGATTGTCAAAACCCTACGAAGACCCTTGCTCTATTTGCCAACCATGATCCCCAGGCGATCATGAATAGTAGTCTGGGGCAAGCCACTACAGTGCAACCTCAATTAAGCCCAGATGATTTGGGTGGACGAGATTTTCTCTATCCTATATGTACAGGCATTCTACCCCACGAACGGCTCCGTCCTTGGCAACTGTTTGTCCTATTGTTATTAGGGAGTTTCATTAGTGTGTTTGGTCTGGCTGCGATTATCCGAAGATTGCGTAAACGTCGCCGTCCCTGAAGATGCGAACACCTGTCCTGAACAAACGCGCCTTGAAATTAGTCCCCATCCCAACCCTTACCGTTGTTAGCAAATGGACCTGGAAAATACCCATCATGATTCCTGGAGAACTTCTACCTGAAACTGGCGAGATTGAACTGAATATGGGCCGACCTACTCTGGTCTTAGCCGTTGCCAATACGGGGGATCGCCCTGTTCAAGTTGGCTCTCACTTTCACTTTTATGAGGTTAACTCAGCCCTTAACTTTGAGCGTGAACAAACCAAAGGAATGCGACTCGATATCCCGGCAGGGACCGCCGTTCGCTTTGAACCTGGAGATCAACGCCAAGTGACCTTGGTGCCTTTGGTTGGACAGCGGAAAATCTTTGGCTTTAATGCTCAAATTCAGGGTTCTTTAGAACAGTCGTGACGGCGCAACAGAGGGATATCACGCTGCATCTCGTCGACTTATTGGTTTGGTGATAGTCGAGGCGTTTTATACAGTCTCTGGGTCAACTTGGGGCCTAGGTGGTGCTATTATTTTGCTAGTGCAGGTTAATCGAATGGTTTGTATTCCATCTCTTTCCCTCAAACAATTAGCAATTTTGAGGCTTGCCAAACAGTATCCTGGTGAGACAATTCGGTTATTTTACGAAATGCCAATCGTCGATAATGGAGGTCCCCCGACTAGATATGCAGCCGTTATCCAGACACTAATTGATTTTGGTCTAATCGAGATTAAGTCCAGACGCGTGCACTGTGATTTCTCGCGGACTCAGAAAAAGTCTTGGACTAAATTCACCAAGGATTTAAAGCATCCATCTATTTGCATCTGGGAATTGTGGCGAGATAAATTTATCGCTAGACGAAAGAGAGCGGGGCGTACATCCATACCTGGAAAAGACTTGGAAGATTTCAGCTATGTATGGATCCAAGAAATAGGCATTCAGGCAGTGCAACCCGAAATTGAAGGGATTAGATGCCAAAAGAGCGAGTGACGCTCAATCAAAAGGCAATAGTTATTAAATCGAGACTGCAATTGCACCCCCTCATTAGGGGGGGTGCAATTGCAGTCTCAAACCTAATGATTTATTTATTGGGCTGAGGAGTCATCCGCAAATAAGGCTTGATTTCAGTCACGCCTTTCGGGAACTTCTGTTTGGCTTCTTCCGTAGGAATTGTGGGAGCAACCACAACATCCTCTCCATCTTTCCAGTCCACTGGGGTGGCAACTTGATAGTTATCCGTGAGCTGTAAGGAATCAATGACTCGGAGAATCTCATCAAAATTCCGACCTGTGCTAGGTGGATAGGTGATCTGCGTCCGCAGTTTTCTATTGTTATCGATGACAAACACGGAACGGACGGTGACTTTCGCATTGGCATTGGGATGAATCATGTCATAAAGATCAGACACTTTCTTGTCCGCATCTGCCAAGATGGGGTAGTTCACAGTGGTACCTTGGGTTTCGTTGATATCTCCAATCCAGCCATTATGGGATTGGGCATCATCGACACTCAGAGCAATGACTTTGACGTTCCGCTTCTCGAATTCAGGCTGACGCTTAGCAACAGCACCTAATTCTGTTGTACACACGGGGGTGTAATCCGCAGGATGCGAGAAGAGAACAACCCAGCTATCGCCAGCCCATTCAAAAAAATTAATCGTGCCAGCGCTGGAATCTTGAGTAAAGTTGGGTACGGTGTCCCCTAGTCGCAGAGACATGGCGAAACTCCTATTGTGAAAGGTTGCTATTTTCTTACATTGAAGATCATGCCATAACCGAAATAGGTTCATGTCCGGTTTCCCGGTCGGGAAACAGTTCTTAACGTAGATAGGGCTCTCTTGACCTCAAAGAAAAGGTCTGCATTGAAGTCTGAATACCCTTAATAGCCTATTACAGTAGCGTTGATAATGCGGAGACTGTCATCTCAACTATTAAGGACAAACTTAATTTAGCTGCTAGGAGAAAACTGAGTTACATCTCGCCATTCATGAATCACGGTGGGGGATGCTTCAATTGTGGCTGACAATCCACTGACTAGGGGAACTGCTAGCACGAGGCGAGTGTCACTCTCCAAATGCTCTAGAAGGGGTTGGACATCATATTGGCCCACGTTGTTGGGAAGCAGCAGTGTGGTGGCATCGATTGTGGGTGGGGATTGCCACAGGAACTGATCGGCAATTCTAAATTCCAGGGGCTGCTCGGCTGCAACTTCGACCTGGCCGGGAAAGCCAACCAATCGCAAAAACACACCTTCGAGTTGGTTATTGATATAGCGTTTAAACAAGACTATTTGCCAGCTGCGTTGAGCTTGATCGGGGAGACTTTGTTGCGATCGCAACGTGACTTGCCCTGGTTTCTCCTGATAAAGATGTACCTCTGCCCAGGCTACCTCTGCACACATAGCGCCGGGCAGACTGAGCAACACACACAAAATCCCCACAATCCAAAAACGGCTCATAGAGACAACACCTTTGCTTTCAATTCCTGAAGTGCAGTATCAAGGTCATCATTAACGAGCTGAAAGTCAAACTCATCTGCCGCCGCCAACTCTACTTTGGCTTGGTCTAAACGACGGGCGATCGCCGTCTCTGAATCTTGTCCCCGACCTCGAATTCGGGTCTCTAACGCAGACCAGGAAGGGGGGTTGATAAAAATCTGAAAGGCCTCGGGCACCTTCTGGCGAACTTGCCGTGCCCCCACCAACTCAATTTCCAAAATAACTTTATGGCCTTGATTCACTTCTTGGATGACAGGGTCACGCAAGGTTCCATAAAAATTTCCCGCATATTCTGCCCATTCTAAGAGTTGATCTTGATCAATTCGGTCTTGGAATTGCGCCTTCGTCAAAAAATAATACTGTTTACCCTCAATCTCTCCAGGTCGAGGAGGACGGGTTGTTGCCGAAATCGATAAATATAAATCAGGGCAATGCTGCAGTAGCTGTTTCAGTAGGGTTCCTTTGCCAACACCACTCGGTCCTGTGAGAACGATCAGCCTGCCAGTGTTTGTCATAAATGATGATCCTACTTCTCAGATGAGAAGGCCATCCTTCTGCTTATGGCCGTACTTTAACGCAAATCTTGGACCTCCAGGACTGGTAGAGAATGCACCTTGTTCAGGGAACATCCTACTTGAAACCAATCCAGAAGGAACCTAAGGGTCAGTTCTACTTATCTACATCTTTCGTGTCTTTATTAGACATAAAACGATGAGCAACCGTTTCCGGCTGAATGGCAGACAATACAACATGCCCTGAATCAGTCACGATCACCGCACGAGTGCGACGACCATAGGTCGCATCAATCAATTGTGCCCGTTCCCGAGCATCACTGATGATACGCTTAATGGGAGCTGACTCTGGGCTGACAATGGCAATCACGCGATTGCCAGAGACGATGTTCCCAAATCCGATATTAATAAGCTTGATATCCATAAACACAAATCCTCACGCAGATTCCAACTATTTGTAGTATCAGAGCGCATCACCCAAAGAAATCTCTGTTATCTACTCTTTTTCCATCTTATCCACAAAAGATCTAGACCTACAACTCTTTTTCACGTTTTATTTCCAGTCATATAGAGCTTTTTAGGATCTATTCGGAATAAAAGTATCGGTTTATACAGAAAAAAAGATCATCGCAAATATTTCAATATGTCGTTAGATAAATCAGTATAAATCCTTAAAATTGGCTTTAAGAAGTAGAATCGGCAGGCAACATCCTATGAAATCAGCTTAAGAAGCCCACTTATCTCTTGAATCCCCTTGCAACAGGTTGACTTTACGACATTAATAGCCTCATGTAGCGAGTTGCGATCGCATTGGCTTCCCGCTCGGATTGAACACGTGGTTCAGCAAGATCGCTTCACCCTTTATATAGCGATACGCACCCTCAATAATCGCGGTTGGCTGACCCTCTGCTGGCATCCCCAAGCCGCCCGTATTTGCATGGGAACGCCACCCCCCAAAGGTGCAGATACATTTACCTTTAGTCAGCAACTCCGTCATCAGCTCAATGGTCTGGCCTTGATTGCCATCGAGCCCATTGCGGATTGGGAACGAGTGGTTGATTTACACATTGGTCAACGCCCTCAGGCCCCCGTTGACTGGCATGTCTATGTCGAAATTATGGGAAAATATAGCAATGTCATTTTGACGAATGCTGAGCAGCGCATTGTCACCGCTGCCCATCAGGTTAGCCAACAACAGTCCAGTGTTCGCCCGATCCAAACTGGAGATATCTACCAGATACCTCCCCGTCTAACAGATCCGATACCGACGCTGTCTGAATCCTTTGAGCACTGGCAGCGGCGAGTGGCCTTAGTACCCGGCCCCCTCAAGCGAAATTTACTCCAAACCTATCGAGGACTCAGTTCGGCCCTAGTCTTTTCCATGCTGTCCGCAGTAGACCTAACCCCAGATCAATCTACAGAACAATTAGCAGATCAAGACTGGCAAAAATTGTTTCAAGTCTGGCAACGCTGGCTTTCCACTTTAGACCAACAAGCCTTCACGCCCGGATTTTGTAAATCCACCAAATTGAGCTACTCCGTCATGGGATGGGGGATTACTCATCCCGTTCCAGACACGCAAACCCTATTAGACGAGTACTACAGCCAACAGTTAGGTGAGCAGGTCTTTAAGCAGCTTCAGCATCAGCTTTATCAAAAAGTCAAAGGTCATCTCAAAAAACTCAATACCAAAGCTCAAACATTTCAAAAGCAATTAACGGCATCAGATACAGCTGAAACCTATCGGGAACAAGCAAATTTGCTTATGGCTCACTTGCATGAATGGCAGTTAGGCATGAAAACCTTAACCCTGAATGACTTTGAATCCGGTGAACCTCGAACCCTCACCCTAAACCCAGAAAAAAATGCAGTTCAGAATGCTCAAGCTTGGTACAAGCGGCATCAGAAGTTAAAGCGTTCCCGCGCCCAAGTCCAACCCTTACTCCAATCTGTCCAGGATGAAATTGCCTACCTAAATCAGGTCGAAGCTAGCATCCAACAACTAGAGCAGTACCAAGATGCTGCTGATTTATTGACATTGCACGAGATTCGGGATGAACTGATTCTGCAAAACTATTTTCCTAAGCTGGAGTATCGAAAAGAAGCCCCGACGGAAATCCCGTTTTATCAATATCAATCCCCTTCGGGGTGGGAACTACTAATTGGTCGTAACAATCGACAGAATGATCTACTGACCTTTCGCACGGCAACAGCTTATGACCTCTGGTTTCATACTCAAGAAATTCCCGGAAGTCATGTCCTATTGCGATTAGCAGCAGGAGCCGTTCCTGACTCCGAGGATATGCAGTTTGCGGCGAATATGGCTGCTTACTATAGTCGAGCCCGCCAGAGTCACCAAGTCCCGGTTATTTTTACAGAATCCAAACATGTTTATAAGCCCAAAGGAGCCAAACCTGGAATGGTGATCTACAAGCACGAACAAGTGATTTGGGGCCAGCCCCAAGCCGTTATAAATCGGATTCGTTCATCCAACCAATCCAACCTCGCATGACCAACATTTGAGGCGTTTAGATCAAAAAAAGGAACCGTTTCCGTAACGATAATTTATTCAAAGCAAATTACAGGTATTGAGAACAGTAAAAGACTTAATTAAACCTAGTAAATCAAGTTACCAGAGTCATCCTAAAACTTATATTTGTTTATATTAATACAGAAATTTCTAGTTAAAGCGATTGCCCTAGGGCAATCGCTTTATCCGCCCAAAGATGAAGGCATCGGCAGTAGATCAGCGTCGGAAGATCTTTGATGTCTAAAACAATGCGGAAGGCTCAATTCGTTAACCGGCCCAATACTTCATTAAAGTTTCCTGTATATACAGAACAACAATTTGAACGTTTCAATACCTTTAGCGAACTTTCTACTGAGATTAGATCAGCATAAACCCTTCTATTTGACTTCAAAATCCTGAAAAGCCGTCTACTCCATTCACTCTTTAGAACATTAAAAATTAATTCAAATAGAGTAGGAGAATGACAGCGTATAACATCTCCAAAAATATTCGACGATGCAACATAAAAAGCGATAATCCATACTATTTCATAGATCAAATTTAATGAATAAATAGCGCAGATCCACAACAAAAAATACTATTTATAGACGGGGAACCTTCACTACTAAAATCAACATTCAGTATTATTTTTTTCGATACTTAACCTAAGAATTTGAGTTTTAGTATTCGTAATTCATACCTCTAAGAAGGCAAAAAACTCATCCCTATCAGTAAACACAAAACAATAGAAAATCTGATTCATATAGACTTAATAAATTCAAAAACATAGTTTTAAATATATTTTACCAAGCCCTTTGAATATCTTCAGAGAACATCACTATCTAGATGAACCTGACACTGTAGAAGATAGTGTGTGCAGCCAGACACAACCAAACATCATCTTAGAGAAGGATTAATATCACGCTGAATACAAGTTCATTCACCTAGCCTCCCAAAAGCTTAAAAGCATGGACATATTCGCTCAATTGTCAATCCCTGTCAGCCCATTCATCCGATCCTGCCTAAGTCAAAAGTTCTATATATACAAATGGCTGCCGATTAATTAAGCTAGAGAGAATAATGAATCGCGTTGTCCACACCCAGTCAGGAAAAATGAATAATAAAGAAGGGATTCGGTTAAAGCTGCTGCCACCTCTCATTATCGTGATCTTAGCATTAGTAGGCGGAAGTATCTGGATATTATCTAGAAATCAAAACGACAGAATCCGAGAGACTGAGAAGGTAACAGCACAAAGAGTTGAAGAGCTACTCAAAGATGAAATGAATCGGGATGTCACCACGATGAGTTCAACTTTAGAAGCAATTATTCGCGATCCTCAGCTTTTAAATGCTTTCCAATCTAGAGATAAAGAAGCACTCTTAAAAAGAGGCAGACCTTTATTCTCTAGACTCAAAAATCAGTTTAAAATTACCCATTTTTATTTTCACCGACCTGACCATATTAATTTAGTCAGGATGCATAAGAAGCTACGTGGGGATCTGATCAATCGACAGACGCTTAAAAAAGCTTCCAAAATGGATCTACCTAGCTCTGGTTTAGAGCAAGGCCCTACCGGAAATCCTGTATTACGCGTTGTTTATCCATGGCATACTAATTTTCCTCAGACCAGTTGCAATGCCCTGTACACAGTATCTTGCAACACTGATATCTTTAATCCATCTAAGTCCGGGGAACTAGTTGGTTTTGTTGAACTTGGAAAAGAATTTGAAGATATTGCCAATAATATCAGTAACTTGTTAAACATCGATCTCATCATTGCTGTTGACAAGAAGTTTCTAATCCAGAAAAGATGGGAAAAAAGAAACAAGAAATTAGGGAAGCAATCTGCTTGGGATACATTTCCCGACCACGTCATCATCGATCAGACTTTAGAGACAGTTCCCAATCAAATTTCCAAGAAGATGATGGGTTCACAATCCCAAAGAGAAGCGAGCATACTCATTAAACAAAATAATCGAACTAAGCAGGCTCTTTTTATCCCTTTTAACGACATAAATGGTACTAATATTGGTTATGTAGCCATCTTAAATGACATTACCGAAATCAATAACAATGCTGAAAAATCAATACGAAACTTAAGTATTATTGGATCAATTCTAGGCATTGCTTTGATCACATTATTTTATATTCTTCTTACTAAAGTCGACAAAGATTTAGAGCAACGCAACATCAAGATTATCCAATCTAAAGCAGAACTAGAAAAATCTCAAAAACAGCTCTTGGAATACAACCAAACGCTAGAAAAAAAAGTTAAAGAACGGACAATACAATTAGCTCAAAGCATAAAAAATGCGGAAGAGGCTCAGCACTTAGCAGAAGAGGCAAATGAAACTAAAAGTATATTTTTAGCGAATATGAGTCACGAGCTACGGACCCCCATGAATGCCATTATTGGCTATAGCGATATCTTAATTGAAGAAGCTGACAACCTCAGAAAAGAACTTGTTTTACCCTCTCTACAAAAAATTCAAGCTTCAGGCAAGCATCTCCTAAGAACTATTTCAGAAATTCTCGATATTTCTAAGATTGAGGCGGGTGAAATCGAACTTTACTTAGAAACCTTCGAGGTCAAACCTCTAGTAGAAGACGTAGCTGCGATGATTCGCCCCATCAGTGACCAAAATAACAATCAACTAATTGTTAATTACCTTCAAAAAGACCATAATCTTGAAATATATAGTGATTTAGCAAGGGTTCGGCAAAGTTTATCCAATTTATTGAGTAATGCCAGCAAGTTTACCCGTGGAGGGACAATTACTTTATCTATTGATTCCTATAATATGAATAATCAAGGGTGGATTAGTTTGGCAGTAGCAGATACCGGAATGGGTATGAGCCACCAACAAATCACCAAGTTGTTCCAGCCTTTTTCACAAGCAGATGCCTCTACGACACGGAGATATGGTGGCACTGGTTTAGGTTTGGCAATTACAAAAAGATTTTGTGAAATGTTGGGCGGAGATGTCACTGTTAAGAGTGTCCTAGACCAAGGTTCTACTTTTACAATCCATCTTCCAACCCAAGTCCAAGGTTCTCTAGAAGGCTCTTCCTTACCAGAGTGGGAAGAGGAGCATTCTCATTTTCGTTTAATGGCAAGCTTGCATATCTTATTGATTGACGATGATCAAACTATTCATGATCTACTCAAACATTATTTGCTTCCTAAAGGACATTCTATTACCTCAGCTTACAGAGGAGTAGAAGGAATTCAAGCTGCTCAAAACATCAAACCCGATATCATTATTTTAGATGTGATGATGCCTGAAATGGATGGCTGGGAAGTCATCAAAAAGCTCAAGAATGATCCCGAATTTTCCAAAATTCCCATAATCATGATGACGATGGTGGACGATGAAAATTTTGGCAAGAGTTTAGGTGCCAGTGAATATTTACTTAAACCTATAAATCTCATAGAGATTTCCAAAATATTGTCAAAGTATCAACTCTTGATGATCTAAATTCTTAAGCTAAAACACATGTCTACTTTCGAAAATATGTTGTTCTAGCTTCTTTTTGGTATGTGCTGCTTGTCATGTACCTGCTATTCGTTTCCTCTATGCGCGGCTTTGTTAACAAATGCCTAAGATTCTTTTAGTAGAAGATAATGAAACCAATCAAGAGATGCTCTCTTATCGCCTAAAGCGAAGAGGCTATGCAGTCCTCATTGCTGTTGATGGGGCTGAGGCACTCTCTCTTGCTAGTGCCGAAAAGCCCGATCTGATTTTAATGGACTTAAGTTTACCCATCATGAATGGCTGGGAGGCAACTACACGAATTAAAGCCAACCCAGACACCAAAGATATCCCTATCATTGCCTTAACAGCTCATGCAATGGGTGGTGATCGCCAAAAAGCTTTGGCTGCTGGCTGTGATGACTATAGTACTAAACCCATTGATTTCCATCGCCTGATCGATCAAATCAAAACCCTATTGAGAACATCAAGGTCTCAAGCTGATGCAGTTAACACTAATCCTCAGTCTAAATCGGCAGTAGCATCATCAAACTTGGCGTCGATCACTACCGTTGATGCTGTAATCAAGAAAATTCTTTTAGTGGAAGATGATGAAACCAATCGGGAGATGCTCTCTTATCGCTTAAAGCGAAGAGACTATGCAGTCTGCATCGCTGTTGATGGGGCTGAGGCAGTCTCTCTTGCTAGTGCCGAAAAGCCTGATCTGATTTTAATGGACTTAAGCTTACCCATCATGAATGGCTGGGAGGCAACTATACAAATTAAAGCCAACCCAGACACCAAAGATATTCCTGTCATTGCTTTAACAGCTCATGCAATGAGTGGCGATCGCCAAAAAGCTTTGGCTGCTGGCTGTGATGACTATAGTACTAAACCCATTGATTTCCCTCAATTGATCGATAAAATCAGAACCTTATTAAAGCAGGAATCAAAATCTAAATTGGTGAAAGAAACCTGTGCAGCAAATCTGATTGAATCTAATACGTATTCTGAACTGATATCAGAAAAAAAATCAAAACAAAAAACGGCAGAGTCATTTAAATCTAACGTAATCGAACCACTTAAAGCTTTAAATAAAAATCTTGATTTATTTAATCAAAAATATCTTAATCCATCTCCAAAAGACGCAAAATTACTAAAACTCAAACAAATTATAAAACTTGCCTATTCCCCGGTTGGAGAGAAAGGATGGCGGACAGGATCTTTAGCAAAGCTTTCTCAGACAAGAGCTCAAATCTATTCAAAAAGGATGAACCTCATCTCCCTAAATACTAAAGTAGAAATTCGTTTTTTTATTTCAGGAAATGCAAGATTCAGTGAAAATATATATGCTAAAGTCTTAGAAATCTCTGCACAAGAACAGGATTTGTTTTTGGTTGAATTTTCTTCTCAATACAATCAGGTTATCGAATTACTAAAGACAGTTGTATAGAGAGATTTATCTTGAGTCATTAATAGTCCGGCTAAGAATATGGGATCAGGGTTAGCCTATATGCATGGTCTTGGAGAATGAACAATGACTGTTGCCCCCCCTACCATTGCCCCCACTCCTTCTACACCACTACCCACGGTCGACACCCCTGCTTGGCTCCAAACCTTACAAGGTGTTATCAACCCGATTCCTTTTGTCGAAAAAGCGCGATCGCAATATGGTGACATCTTTAAAGGATGTTCTGTAGGGTTTCCTCCCTATATTGTTCTGAGTCACCCCGATGGTATTGAGCAGGTGTTTACAGCTAACCCCGACCTATTTGATAGTGTCAGTGGCAACCAAATTATTGCCCCCATTACCGGTAACCAAGGACTACTGCTGTTAGAGGGCAAAGCCCATCAGCAACGCCGGAAACTCCTGATGCCCCCCTTTCATGGAGAACGAATGCGGGCTTATGGTGAAACGATGCGTGCGATCGCAACCCAAGTATCGCAACAATGGCCCCACCATCAGTCCTTTGTGATGCGCACAGCCACCCAAGAAATCACCCTCCGTGTCATTCTCCAAACTGTATTTGGCATTGACAATAACGAACGCTTTCAGCGATTGCGCCAGCTTCTAAGCGAAATGCTTCATACCTTCGACACCCCATTAGGCTCTAGCCACCTCTTTTTTACAGGCTTGCAAAAAGATTTTGGCCCCTGGAGCATATGGGGAAAATTTCTCCGTCGCCGGCAAGAAATAAATGACCTCATTCTCACCGAAATTCAGGAGCGGCGGCACCAGCCACTCGGAGAAGATATTCTTAGTCTCCTCTTAGTCGCTCGTGATGAGCGAGGCGAATCCATGGCCGATACAGAACTCCGAGATGAATTAATGACCCTGCTGTTTGCAGGCCATGAAACCACTGCTTCAGCCCTAGCCTGGGCCTTCTATTGGATTCACAAAATTCCCAAAGTCCGCACTAAACTGCTAGCAGAACTTAGCGATATTACACTCGATACAGACCCCAACGATATTGCCAAACTGCCCTATCTCAGTGCTATTTGTTCCGAAACTCTACGCATTTATCCTCTCGTCATTTTTACGTTTGGCCGGATTCTCAAACAACCCATGGAAATCATGGGCTACGATCTACCGTCTGGCGTCATGTTATCCCCCTGCATCTATCTCGTTCATCATCGAGAAGATCTTTATCCCAATCCCAAAGAATTTCAGCCAGAACGATTTTTGGAACGCCAATTTTCGCCCTATGAATATTTGCCCTTTGGCGGTAGTAATCGTCGGTGTTTAGGATATGCATTTGCCCTATTTGAGATGAAGCTGATTCTAGCCACTATCCTCAAACAGACCTTGTTGTCATTGGTAAACCAACAATCGATTCAACCCGTCCGCCGCGGTATTACTTTTACCCCTGCGGGCGGTGTACCCATGGTTGTCACTACAACCAACACTACCCCTTGAAGACTCTATCAACAGTGCGTGTTTTGGTTACAAATGTGCAAATGACCTGTTAATTAGACAACACACTGTAGATAGTTTGCGTTTCTAAAGCATGGCAGAGTGGCAGAGGCAGTTGATCTACCCCAACCGTTTTCCGATCCAATTTGACTTGGAGATTCTTCAGTGGATCTGTACCAGGAGACACTAAAAATTCATAGCTGGAGATCTCGGGCCACTTCTGCAAATCTTCAAAAATGCGCACAATCGCTTCTAGGTAGGGATGACCCTGTTGTTGATACCAATCAGAAGCCGCCACATCCGCTTGATCTAAGCCCAAATGGCAAATCAGAGATAGACCTTCAAACAAAGCCACACCGACTGGCCGAGCCTCTTCCTGCAACAGCAGGTGCTGGTTATCGACGAGGTGCCGCAATTTTTCCAAACGATCATAGCGTTGCGTCACATCTAGGGGCTCATCCTGCCAGCGAATCGCAATCGTAAGCAAATAGGTTTGCAACAGCATATGCCCCAGCTTTTCAGCCTTAGTATTGAGGTATGTGGTGTTGTAAGGCGTTGCCTCAATAAGTAAGGGTAGTCGATCCGAAACTTCCAATCCATACCCTTTCAGCCCCGCTATTTTACGAGGATTATTGGTAATTAAACGGATTTTCTGAATCCCCAAATCATTTAAAATTTGGGCACCAACGCCATAATTGCGCAAATCAGCCGGGAAACCTAGCTTTTCATTGGCCTCTACAGTATCTAGCCCCATATCCTGGAGTGAATAGGCTTTTAGCTTATTCACCAAGCCAATTCCTCGACCTTCTTGGCGTAGATACACGACAACACCTTGACCAACATTCTCAATCATTTTGAGCGCAGCTTGAAGTTGCATCCGACAGTCACATCGTAGAGAGCCAATTGCGTCACCAGTGAGGCATTCAGAATGCATCCGCACCATGATCGGTTGCCGACCGAACTGAGTTGGATCCCCTTTTACAATGGCCACATGCTCAGACTGGTCTAACTTATTGCGGTAGGCATAGATTTGAAACTGGCCAAACTCTGTAGGTAGCTCAGCCACCGTTTCTCGATGCACAAAACGTTCATGCTGAAGTCGATAGCTAATCAAATCCGCAATACTAATGATTCTCAGTTGGTGCTCACGGGCATAGTTTTGTAGCTCTGGCAGTCGCGCCATCGAACCATCAGGATTTTGAATCTCGCAAATCACGCCCGCTGGATATAGCCCCGACAAGCGAGTCATATCTATTGCAGACTCAGTATGACCCGCTCGTTGCAAAACTCCACCTGGACGGGCTCGTAAGGGAAAAATATGGCCTGGACGTCGTAAATCCGTGGACAAGGAATCAGGGTTGACCGCCACTTGAATGGTGCGAGCGCGGTCTTCTGCAGAAATTCCTGTGGAGACCCCTAAATGGGGAGAAGCATCAATACTGACCGTAAATGCAGTCTGATTACTATCCGTATTATGGGTAACCATCAGCGGCAAGTCGAGTGAATCCAGACGATCCCCCGTCATAGCTAAACAAATCAATCCTCGAGCATTAACAGCCATGAAATTGATCATATCTGGCGTTGCAAACTGGGCCGCACAGATCAGATCACCCTCATTTTCGCGGTTCTCATCATCTACCACCACAATGGCATGTCCTGCTTTAAATTCTGCGAGGGCGTCTTCTATTGAGTCAAATTCAAAGGAGTCTGCTGGAGCGGTGTGAGGGTTCAAGATAACGATACCGTAACGTTTTTTAACATCTGCTCCTTAATTCTAAGGGGTTGGGTATCCAGTTCGCACAGAATCATTTCCCATGCGTAGGCCGACCTAGATTGCTATTTGGTACTACAATGCAGCAAACGTTACCGCATGTGGCAAATGCTCTTCAATGCAGCGAACGATATAAATCCTTCTACTTTTGGGAAGCATGTACTACATTAGCCGTTATCAATACTGAACCTCTGAGGAAAAATGAATATAGGGTCTCAGGAAGATATTCCTGTCGGGATTATAGGTGCGTCTGGATATGGTGGGGTCCAATTGGTCCGATTGTTTATGGAACATCCCCATATTCAACTGGCTTATTTAGGGGGCGACAGCAGCGCAGGTCGTCAGTTTTCTGACCTTTATCCCCATCTCGGTTTTAAACAAAAGCTAAAAGTAGAAGCAATTGATTTAGATATTGTTGCTGAGCGTACTCAGGTTGTCTTCTTAGCGCTTCCTAATGGGTTGGCCTCAGAAATGGCCCCCGATTTAATTGAACGAGGCTGCAAAGTTCTAGATCTATCAGCCGATTATCGATTTACGAACCTCAATACCTACGAGGATTGGTATGGGATCAAACGTCAGGATCACCAACTTTCTGCAACGGCAGCCTATGGCTTGCCAGAAGTTTATCCAGAGCAAATTGCCAATGCTCAGCTAGTGGGGTGTCCAGGATGTTTTCCCACAGCTAGTTTGTTGGCGTTAGCCCCATTATTAAAGCAAGGCTTAATAGAACCCAATAGTGCCATTATCGATGCCAAAACAGGCACATCGGGGGGCGGGCGGCAAGCCAAGCCCCATCTTTTGCTCGCAGAAGCTAATGACAGTATGGGCCCTTATGGTGTGGCGCGTCATCGTCACACCCCAGAGATCGAACAGGTGAGTAGCGACCTAGCCGGTCGAGAAATGGTGGTACAGTTCACACCTCATCTCGCCCCCATGACCCGAGGAATCCTAGCCACCGTCTATGCCACGATGCGAGATCCAGGACTGGTTCGTGAGGATTTAATCACAATTTACAGCGCTTTCTATCGTAGTTCTGCCTGGGTCAAAGTCCTACCAAGTGGAACCTACCCCCAAACGAAATGGGCCTATGGCACAAATCTTTGCTATCTCGGCCTAGAAGTTGACCAACGTACAGGACGCGTAATCGTGATGTCAGCCATCGATAATTTAATGAAAGGTCAAGCAGGGCAAGCCGTACAATGTCTAAATTTGATGATGGGCTGGCCAGAAACCCTCGGATTACCTGAACTAACTTTTTACCCTTAAACCTCATTTGAGAGAAAATAGTAGGGGTAAGCACAATTTAAGTTGATGGCGACGAACTACAGACATTGGTTTTTGTGGGCAGTCTGGGGACTCTTCACCCTCACGGTTGGGTCTGCAATAGGAACATTGGTAGGTTCAACTCAAGTCTCTGCGGGCATAACTATGGCAGTAGTGACTGGCATGGGCTGTGTCATTGGTATGGGCGCTCTGGTAAAAGCAATCATGAGCTGGGTAAATCTGGGCCAAGAAGCACAAGGCTGGCAGGCACCCACCGTCAAAGCCAGTTTTCTTCTTGGTGCCGTAAATTTATCTGTAGGGTTGGTTTTAGTCCCCATTGTAATTTGCAATATTTTCTGGCCTTTGATCAGAATTGACTGGGCTCAAGTGGGAATGATCATTGGTGCCCTCGTCTCTGGATTAGGGGGAACCCTCGCCGCAGTTGTTGAAGTTCGAGCCCTCGCCAATCCCATTATTGTCGATTGATCTATGCTAGATCAGCTAGAAGCACTGGTATAAAAGCGCAGGGCAAATTGCCAGAAACGATTAGAAATAAAGAATAAGGCGATGGCCAATATCCCTGCCCCTAAGCCCCACTCCCAGGTGGCTCGATTGAGCATGGCCTGAGCCGGCACCGTCGTCAAAAAAGTCACCGGAATCACAAATGTGAAGAAAAAGCGATAGGCCGCTGGGTAGGCTACAACCGGATAACGTCCCGCTTCCACTAACCCTCGCAAAACCTCCGTGACATTGTAGATTTTGACAAACCAAATACTAGTGGCCCCCAAAATAAACCACATGCTGTAGAGACTAAGAAATCCGAATAGCAAGGGCAGCAACCCTAGGGCATAATTTTGCCACCCTAAATTCAAATGGAACCCAGCATAACCAATCATCCCCAAGCCAAAGCCAACATCCGGTAACCCCCAGGGCGAGACGGAATAGGTAGACAACCAAAACTGGCTGCTAATGGGTTTGAGTAAGATAAAATCGAGGGTGCCTTCTTGGACATGGCGAACGATCCGATTCAAGTTAGGAACCAAACAGGTTGCAGAGAATCCCTGTAATAGAGTGAATACGCCCAAAACCACCAAAGCCTCATACCAGTTCCAATCCTGGAAGGTATAGCCTGTCCGGTAAAACAAGGACAAACCAAATAAGCTACCGATGAGGTTGCCAATACTGCTTAGAGCTGAAATCACAAAATTGGATCGGTACTCCATCTCCGCCGCAATCGTCGTGGCCCAAAATAGTCTTAGAACTTGGAAATAGCGCTTCATTTTTGCTAGTCAAGGAGGGGATGAATCGTAGTCTCGTGTGGGAGTACTCTCAATACTTCTATTTACTCGCTGGCAGTATGGCATCTTCTCTCTAGGCTTTGATTAGACCATACAAGGACATAACATTTCTCAATTCCACCTATATCTATCCACTAGCTGACCTCTCCCATTACCTTTGTCAAGTTGTGCAAGTTACTACGGAAAAGCCTATGGTATGAGCACAGGACTTGCTCGGTCGCTAGTAAGAGCACTATCTGCCTAGATGAGAGTCCTCAAAATCCTGAGTTAGTTAGGTTTTATCCTTAGGTTGAACATCTTGTTGCAATTGATGGAGTGAACGCTCATACCAATGCGACAATAAAAAAATAAAATGGATCAAATTTGTCTACAAGCATAGAAATACGGGTCAAGGACAAACACATGTTCAAAAGAATCGCAGCACTTGCACTTATTATCCTAAGTCTGACATTACAAGCCTGCGCGTCTGAAACAGCTGGGTTGCAAGCTTATGCAGACAACATTGATGGCTACACCTTTATGTATCCTAACGGGTGGGCTCCCATCAAAGTCCCCGGAAGTTCTGATGTCGTTTTCCACGATCTAATTGAAGAGACAGAAAACGTTAGTGTTGTGGTCAGCGATATTACCAGCGACACGCAGTTAACTGATTTAGGCGATCCAACGAAAGTTGCTCGTACGCTTTTGAATGCAGTGATTGCCCCCTCACAATCAGGCCAAGAAGCTGACTTACTAGCAGCCAATTCCCGAACAGACGAAGATAAGGTCTATTACGCCCTGGAATATACGATTGATTTACCAATCGGAAAACGCCATAACTTATCCACTGTTGTTGTGCGCCGGGGCAAGTTATTTACCCTCAGCCTTTCTACCCCTGAATCTCGTTGGACTAAGGTTGAGCCTACCTTTCATCGCGTTGTTGATTCCTTCTCTGTCTACTAATATCTCCCATATACCCGTCTATTTTGGCCCTGCCTATATCACCTATATCAGGGCCAAGATGGATGCACCAAGAGACCACAAACAGTTATGTGGGGAATTAGCTCAGTTGGTAGAGTGCTGCGATCGCACCGCAGAGGTCAGGGGTTCGAATCCCCTATTCTCCATCTTTTCTCATTGATACATGCATCCGTATTGCAATAAGACAAGCGGTTTTAAATTGGTTAAAACGCCGCAGCCCCTCACCAAAGAAACGACATTTGTTAGAAGCTATTTCTCAAAACTCACTTGAGAAAACCTTAAAAATGGTGGCGGTTTCGAAAGAATGTGCATAGAGTTGTGATCACTAGTCTATGCCTTCTTCATGGTTTGCTAACCGTTAAATATATCCTCCGAGAGCAAGAAAAATTCATCGCTATATCCATATATTAGATGTTCTTAATTCATGCAAAGAACTTTCTTATAGAAGGCTTTCTAGAATCCAGTACAGAAGCACGATACAACCCAATAAGGTGTTGTCAACATAAAACGATTTTTTACTGATGATGAGCAAGTATAAATCAATCGATTAGATAGCAATTATCCATTGTGCAGGAGACTGAGCAAATGTTACCTACAA